>JAISSD010000281.1 GCA_031273295.1 Prevotella sp. | reverse complement strand
GGTCCGGTACGGGTTCTTTCGACGGGTCAGACGCGAACGGCGCCTCACAAACCGAAGATGCTTTTATGACTTATATGTATTTTCCTACCGGCGAAACCGTATTCTTTCCCGCTTCCGGGTACCGCTTCCTCACCGATGGCAACCTGAATTACGTTGGCTACAACGGCCTCTACTGGTCTTCGTCGGCCGACACCGGGGACGCGTACCACCTGTACTTCTACTACAACAGCGTGGACCCGGGCAGCAACCTCGATCGGACGTACGGCCAGAGTGTCAGGTGTGTTCGGTTGTAGCCAGAGAATAGCAGCGCTGCAGGCGCTATTCGATTGATTTTTCCGCTTACAGGGGATGGCAATCATCCCCTGTTTCGGTTTATCGGGATTTTAAAGGTTCTTTTCTTCTTCAGGTATGGCCGATATTTGGCTGGTCGAACTAACGTTTGCCTCTGCCGATTTTGACTGCGTCGATTTTGGCTCCGCCGATTTTCAATTCAAATCAAATTGTCGCAGGCATAAAAGTGTCGTCCCTACCCTGGTACTTTCGAATATTCCACATATTGAAACCTTGGTTCGACGTAGTCAAATGCGCCCGGATACATATATTTTTGGAATCAACAGAAAACCGGGAATAAATAAGAATAAGGGGATTAAGATGTAAATTCCGAGAATGTTGATAACTTTTTCATCCTTTTTATGGAAATGTATCTAATAAAACACTACCTTTGTCAAAAACAATCAAGAGTATTTCTATCAAGATGAAAAACTTGGGTGAAACATTAAGAGAACTGCGGAAAAACAAGCAACTACCATTGCGGACAGTTGCCGCATACCTTGATATTGACCCTGCCATAATGAGCAGAATCGAGCGGGGGCAAAGAAACGCAAATCGCGAACAGGTGATTAAACTTGCCGGATATTTTAATGTAGATGAAAACGGGCTGTTGGTTGCATGGCTTTCCGATAAGGTTGTTTATGAAGTCTTGGATGAAGACATTGCGTTACAGGCATTGAGAGTCGCAGAAGAACATATTAAGTATTTAAAAACCAAGAAACAATGACCATAGGGCAACTCGTGAATAAATATCAGGCGGATAGGGATTATTACCTGACTAACAAATATAACGAAACATTGCTTCGCAGTGATTTCCTGGACCCGTTTTTCGAGTTGCTTGGATGGGACATTAAAAACAATGCCGGAAAACCAACGAATGAAAGAGAAGTCATTTTGGAAGAAGCTCTGAAAGCAAACGCTTCCGAACATTCCAAAAAGCCTGATTATACATTCAGATTGTTTTCGGAAAGAAAATTCTTTTTGGAAGCAAAGAAACCATGTGTTGCCATCGAATCCGGCAATGATGCAGCAAAACAGGTTAGAAGATATGGCTTTACAGCCAAGTTGAAAATTTCAGTTCTATCTAACTTTGAATATCTTGTTATCTATGATACCTCTGTGAAAGTTGATAAAGATGATGCTTTTTCAAAGGCGCTGATAAAGAAATATCATTATACCGAATACGAAAGCAAGTTTGACGAAATCAAACAATTATTAGGGAGAGATACCGTTTATTCGGGTGTATTTGAAACAACATGGAAAGATCTTGAAGCCAAAATCAATCAATATTCCGTTGACAGTCTTTTTCTTAGCCAAATAAATGAATGGCGGAAATTATTAGGCGCTGAAATCTACAAGCATGAATCGACAATTGAAGAACAGCAACTGAATGATGTCGTGCAAAGTTATTTGAACCGGATTTTATTTCTTCGTGTTTGTGAGGATAGAAATTTGGAGAATTATCAGACGCTTTTAAAATTTGCTAATGAAAATGACTTTAAATCGTTGACTGGTAACTTTAAACAAGCTGACAAACGCTATAATTCAGGATTGTTTGACCAATTATTGAAAGACAAAATAGCTGAAAATATAAGTTCGGTCTTTTGGACAATCATAAAGCAATTGTATTATCCGGAAAGTCCATATTCATTCAGTGTTTTTTCTTCGGATATTTTAGGTAGCATCTATGAAATTTTCTTGTCCGAAAAACTGGCAATAGAAGATGGGTGCGTCGTTTTGGTTAAAAAACAGGAAAGCATTGACAGAGATATTGTTACTACCCCTACGTTTATCATTAAAGACATTTTAAGAAATACAGTTGTTCCGAAATGCGAAGGGAAAACGGATAAAGAAATTCTGCAATTAAAATTTGCTGATATTTCTTGTGGTTCGGGGGCATTTCTTTTAGAAACATTTCAGTTACTCAATGATATTCTGATTGACTATTACTTGAGAAATGATACGTCAGAACTTATTCCGACAGATGTTGATACTTACAAATTAAAGTTTGAAACAAAACGAGAACTCTTATTAAATTGCATTTACGGGGTTGATAAAGATTTCAATGCTGTTGAAGCCGCTAAATTTGGTTTATTGCTTAAACTATTGGAAGACGAAGATATAAACTCAACAGATAAAGCAAAGCCAATACTACCGTGTCTTTCTGATAATATTTTCTTTGGAAATAGTTTATTAAATCCGGAACAGGTTGAAGAAGCTACCCACATGGAAATTAATCCGTTTGATTTTTCGGAACTTCGTTTTGATGTAATTGTTGGTAATCCGCCTTATATGAAATCGGAGAACATGAAAAATATCACTCCGCTTGAATTGCCGTTGTACAAAACAAACTACATTTCAGCGTACAAGCAATTTGATAAATACTTCTTATTCCTTGAGCAAGGGCTTAATCTATTGAATGAAGATGGAATATTGGGATATATTGTTCCGGGTAAATTCACAAAAGTGGGGGCAGGCAAAAAATTACGTGAATTGCTTAGAGAAAAGGAATATATCCAGTCTATTATTTCATTTGGGGCAAATCAAGTTTTTGTAGATAAGACAACCTATACATGTTTACTTGTCTTGAATAAAAAATCGCAAAAGACTTTCCAATATGCCGAAATTAAGAGTTTGAAAAAGTGGAAGATCAGAGAACAAGGGGCTATTCAATTTGATTCAAAAAGCACCCATGCATTGGATAGTGATGTTTGGGTTTTAGTTCCTTCCGAATTGATAAGTGCATATAATAGTATTGTATCGCAAAGTGTTAAGCTGGTAGATTTGGTTGGCGATGATAATATTTTCAATGGAATACAAACGAGCGCCAATGACACTTATATTTTCATGCCAACCAAAGAGGATAAAAAATATTACTATTTTTCAAAAAAAGAGGACGATTACAAAATTGAAAAGGCAATAACCAAGCCTTATTTTCAAACTACATCAGGCGAAGATAATCTAAATACATATAGAACATTCAAGCCAAATGCCAGAGTAATTTACCCTTATGAGCCTACAAAAATAGGAGTGGAATTAATTTCGCTTGCCACGATTCAAAAGAAATATCCATCCGCGTATGCTTATTTTCAAAAGCAAAAGCCAGTATTAGATAATCCTAAACGAGATATTAAGCCTACACCAAAGACAAAAGATGAATGGCATAGATATGGCAGGCATCAAAGTTTGGATAGTTGCGGGTTACCGTCAAAAATTATTGTCGGCGTTCTTTCTGTTGGAGATAAATATGCGATAGATACTTATGGAACACTCATTTCATCCGGTGGAACGGCTGGTTATTGCGTAGTTGCTATTCCTGAAAATTCGGAGTATTCTATTTATTACATTCAATCTATTCTCAACTCAAAATATTTGGAATGGTTCAGCGCTTTATATGGAGAAGTCTTCAGAGGCGGCTATATTGCAAGAGGAACAAAGGTGTTGAAAAACTTACCCGTTCGCAAGATTGATTTTACAAACGAGCATGAAAAAGGCCTCCATGATAAAATTGTGGAAACACAAAAAGAACTGATTTCCATTTATGAACAGATAGATGTCAATGTGGAAAATAAAAGAGCTTTAATACCATTGCAAAGAAAATTTGAAAGAAAAAAAGAAAATTTAGAAAAGCTATTAGCCGAATTATACAATTTGGGCGATGATGATTTATTAATCCCGTTAATCAAGGAATTGTATGAAGCTAATTGAAAATGCAACTGTCGAAAAATTAAGAGGCGCTTTTTATACGCCTGAACCCATTGCTTCATTTATTTTAAAATGGGGCGTCAATGGAAGCGCCGATTATGACATTTTAGAACCAAGCTGTGGCGATGGCGTATTCCTTGAACAACTGAAAGCTAATAATCATAAGTTTAATTCGATTACCGCCATTGAATTTGACAAAACAGAAGCAGAAAAAGCAAACAAAATACTGCTCGACAATAGTACGGTTATCAATACAGATTTTCATTTGTATTGCAACGAAACGCCCAAGCAATTTAATTTAATTGTAGGTAATCCGCCCTATATTCGTTATCAGTATTTTGATAAAGACCAACAAAAAGAAGCGGATACAATTTTCAAAAAAGCAAAACTAAAATATTCCAAGTTGACCAATGCGTGGGTTTCTTTTGTAGTCGGTTCAAGTCTGTTGCTTAAAGAAAAAGGGAAAATCGGGTTTGTAATTCCTGCTGAACTTTTACAGGTTTCTTATGCACAACAATTGCGCGAATTTTTAGCACATTTCTATAATAAAATAAATATCATTTCTTTTGAAAAATTGGTATTCCCTAATATCCAGCAGGAAGTTGTTTTGTTGCTTTGCGAAAAGAACGGAGAAAATACTCATTTAATAGAGCATCTGGAATTAAGAGATGCTTATGACCTTGAAAAATTAGACGTAAACAAGTTGAGATGCCCCAATAAGAAAATTGATAATAAAGCGAGTAAATGGACATACTATTTTTTAAGTCAAGAAGAGATAGACTTTTTAGATAGCTTAAAATCTAACCGCCGATTAAATTCTATAAAAAAATATGCTCGAAATGAAGTTGGTATAACTACGGGAAAAAATGAGTTTTTTACTGTTAATGAAACAATTGTACATCAATTTAATTTAAAAGAATATGCCAAACCTTTAATGGGTAGAAGTATTCAATTAAATGGATTGACTTTTAATAAAAATGACTGGAAAGAAAATGTAAATCTTGGTGCAAGAGCTTATTTATTAGTATTCCCAAGTCAAAAAGAGATGAAAGAAAATAATCCGGAATCGTTTGAATATATTGAGTATGGAGAAAACCATGAATATCATAAAGGATACAAGTGTAGGATTAGAGGGAAAGAGTGGCAAATCGTACCTTCATTAAAAATTCCGGAAGTATTTTTTACCAGACAAATACATTTATTCCCCAAAATGGTATTTAATGAAGCAAATGCTTACACTACCGACACCGTTCACCGGGTATATATGAAAGAAAATGTTAATGCAAACGCTTTTGTCGTTAGTTTTTACAATTCAATCTCATTGGCTTTTTCTGAAATCGTTGGACGTAGTTATGGCGGCGGAGTTTTAGAATTGATGCCAAATGAAGTAGAAGAGATACTGATACCATACAAAATTGAAAATGCGGAGTTGTTTCCGACTATCGATAAAATGATGCGGAAAAAAAATAGCATTGATGATATTTTGAAAATTACCAACGAGAAAATCCTTAAAGATGGATATGGATTTACAGATGAGGATATAAAGCTTGCAGATAGTATATGGAAAAAATTATCGACAAGGAGGTTGAACAGGAACAAATAGAATCAATCTATGAGAATAGCGTGAATTGAAAATCGGCAGAGCCAAAATCAACTACGTCAAACCTTGGTTCGACGTAGTCAAATGCGCCTTTTGAAACAGCCTCCGGTATTTATTGTAAATATTACTGTTTGCTTTTCGCGTTATACCCTTCGGCCACAACTTTGTAATTATCATGCAAATGCTGCGGCAAGGCCAACTCTATCACCCTTTTCTCTCCCGGCAGCAGATTAATATATCCGTCGGAGAAATAAGCGGGGAGTAATATTTCGTTTGTAGATTTGTCCACTGTATTCAATTTTAGCGCGGCAACCGGCGTCTTTGAAGGATTCGATACTTCCACCAATGTCCTGCCTTTGGCGTTTGTCGTCTTTATATTCACATTCACGGTGGGCAGGCTGTTCATTTCCTTATAAGATCCATCGTTTCCATCGGTCATCCAATAGTCGTTTGTCGACAAAACTTTACCTTTCGAATCTTTCAACTCCAGACGCGCCAGATACAGTTTCGGCAGATCGTCGCCTTTTTGGGGAACAAAACATTTCGTTGCCGCATTTGCTTTGGCGTCCAGCTTCAACTCTTTTTTATACAATTCTTTACCTTGCAGATTGATATACTTCACACTTGCCGTCACCGAATTGTGATCATGCAATGTAGTATTGATGATCATCACGCCGTTATCCGGCAGGTTCATCTGTATGTGAACAGGTTCGCAGGCTTTTTTTGCTCCGAAGTATGATCCCGGCGTTTCATAATCGTACGTATATGTCTGCCATATCATGCTGGGCCATGCCGGGTGGCTCATCCACAAGATAAGGCCTGTGGTATTGTTCCACATTTTGCTGTTCCACGCTTCCAGCATGTTGCGCCACGCGTCGTAGGTCACAAATTGCGATTTGCGGACAAAATCCTCCATGCTCTCCGGCTTCCCGTAACGGTCTACCGCATTCATAAAATCCCCGAAATTCTGTGTGGTATGATGCAAATCGTGGTATGCCCACACATCATTTATCGGCCACCGGTCTTCCGGCGCTATAAATTTGCGTATGGTACCGGCAGTCGGTATGGCATAGCTTCCCATCTCGGTGTTGAACCCTTGCGCATTCCGGGTATAGTATAATGACGGGTCTTTAAAATATCCCCAGGGGCCGCTCGTACCCATATTCAGGAAGCGTGATTGCCCGTGATAATGCCGGGTCGGGTCTTCTTTAGCCACCATTTTGGCAAGCATCTCGCTCATTCCTTCAGGGGCGAAACCCTCGTTGCGCGGACACCAGACAGCAATAGAAGGATGGTTGCGGTAACGGCGGACAACATCCGTCGCGTTTTTCACAAACAGGTTAAAGTCGCCCGGCTCAACCGTATCGTCCGTTGTGATCCAGAAATCGTTCCATACAAGCATGCCGTATTCGTCGCATAAGGAGTAGAAAACATCTTCTGTGGATTCTCCCGTCCAGTTGCGGATAATATTGAAATTCGCGTCACGGTGCAATTTTACGTAAGGTTCCATCCTTTCCCTCGACACGCGTTTCATCCCGTCATCCATGCCCCAGTTGCCGCCCCGGCAGAAAATTCTTGCTCCGTTTACCCTGATGGCAAGAAAAGGCCCGACAGGATCGTCATTCGGTAATGCTTCAAGGCCCGACACGTCCGCGCCTTCGGCGATAGTCGGCAGTTGATTGTCGTTGGTGAAGAAAACCCGTTTCTCGTAATCAAATACAGGCTTCCCCTTCCTCAACGTTGAGTTTGGCGTGTAAAGCGTTCTCTTGTTTTGATTGTTTTCGCTTATCATCAGTTCATACGACATTTCACGAATGCCAAAGCGTACTTTCTTTGTGTCGGATATGATGTTACCGGCCCGGACATTCAACTCCAGGTCATACAGTTCCTGTTTTCCATAACCATTGGGCCACCACAGGCGCGGGTTATTCATATTCAATTCCTTGTATACTCCGGGATCGAAAGTCAAAACTTTTTCCTCGCCGGCCGCCAGTGTATAAGGCATGGAAATGTCCATATCCTCGATTTTCGCGGATAGCGTTCCGCTTGCGGCTTTAGAGCCGGTATTACGGATATTGGTCCGAATTGTGATTTTCGCCCGGGTGGTATCCGGCAAAAGTATGTCGGTTATTACCAGAGGGTCTCCGACAAGTACATCTCCAGTCGATCTGAGCCTTACATCCTGCCAGATTCCCGTGTTACGGTCGCGGATACCCGGGATCCAGTCCCACCCGATAGAGGATATGAATGTGGGGCCGTCCGTGCTGAGTACGCCGCCATTCAAACCCTGTCCGGCAATCATGGATTGTTCGTGGGGAATACCGGGATTGCTTGGAGGCAGGAGGCGTATTGCCAATATATTTTCCGAATCCTTGTTTGCAATATTCGTTATGTCAAACTCTCCCCGTACAAAGGCGCCCTTTATGCTTCCCAGCTTTTTCCCGTTCAGATATACCTCCGCCTGATAGTTGACGCCATTAAACAGAAGCCGCAATTGCCGGCCGGCCGCATTCTGCGGCACATTGAACTTGCATCTGTACCACCAGTCGGTGCGGCTTAACGAATCGGGTATATTCAGATTATTCAGTCCGAAAAAAGGATCGGGATAAATTCCCTGGTTTACCAGCGTAGCGAGAACAGTGCCCGGAACAGTGGCATTATACCATGCTTCGGTATTTAGCTGCGGATCGAAAACGGACTTTCCGGATTCGATAACCCTTGCTCCGTCCGTCATTTCCCAGCCTTGTGTGATGATCCATTCCCCCTCTTGGGAAAGAACCAGCCTGGTCGGCAGATCCTGTTTGGCTATTCTTTTCGATACTTGAAAAGGGGCCTTGCCTTTTGGCAGTTCCGATTGTGGCTGAGGCTGCCTGAGTCCTGTCCACAAGTTAGTTAACTGTTGGGCGTTAATACCGGTTGACGACATTGCCAACACGAATATCAGCATACTTTTAATGTGCATTTTTTTTTGTTTGCTAATCATGGGGTTCAAAATGTTTCCTTGTTATCAGATAGTGCAAAGATAATAATTTTTACCCGCGAAACAAGATTCAAACGTTAATTAACCTTTGTGCGTTTCTTTTCTTGCCCTGGCTTTTGCTTTTCCCCTTCTTTTTACAAAGAAAATGCAGTAACCGGTAACAGGCAGGCTTGCGCCTGCAAGCGAGAAGAAACAGGTAAATATCTTGGAAAGGATATTCCAATAATTCCCCACATGCAAAGTATAGACCCATGCCCGTATTTTTGCGGCCTTTTCCTGATCTTTGAATAGCTTCGTCCCGGTTATTTCGCCGGTATTCTTGTCGAAGTCATATTTGTCGGTTGCACGGGAAGCCATTGACGATTTAAGATGGACTGCCGCCGAACCATCCTGCAAGCGCACGTATTCATAATCCGGATTCGCGGATCTTAACGTGTTGAGAACTTTTTCCCAATTGGCTATATTCGGTTCTTCTTTTTTTTCTTCCTTGCCTTGTCCACCCCGGTTGTCGCCGCCATGCCCCTGTTCTTGCGGAACTTCAGCGCCAAACAGCTTGAACACGCCATTGCGGTACCACTCGAATGTCCACATCATTCCTGTAAGGGCGCATACCAGCAGCGCCAGGCAGGCGTAAATCCCCAATACGTTATGCAGATCATGGAACAGGCGTTTCCTGCCTTTGCGCAACTGTATTTTGAAGCGGCTTTTATTCATCCGCCGGGGCGTCCAGACAATGAAGCCGCTGACGAGGATAAACACGAATATCAAAGTGGAAATTCCTACCGTGTACTTTCCCCATGTACGGCTGCCGTCCAGTAGCCAGCGATGAAGCGACATGATGGTGAAAAACGGGCTTTCCCTGAATTTATACATTCCGGTTATTTTCCCCGTATATTGATTGACGAAAGCCGAAATGCGGAAACCTTCCTTCAAGGCCATCGTATAAGTGCGCCCGGGATCGTGCGATATCTGTACACTCGCCACCGAATTGCCGTCCAGTTGCGCGTTTACCATCGGGATAAGCTCTGCCAACGGTATCGGGGTATCTTTTACATCCCTTGCAAAGTAACGGGAGGGATTTGAGAGTTCAAGTATTTCATCCTGAAATACAAGTATTGCACCTGTCAGGCAAACTATCGTAATAATGATTCCTGCGGGGATGGAAAGCCACTTATGGAGTTTTTTGAGAAATACGCGCATATTGTTTTTATTCAAAAAAAGTTCCGATGCAATTGCTGTCAAGTACACCGGAACAAACTATCATCAAAGTCAAGTCTTTTTAAAGATCAAGGCAGATTAAATCAACTATCGGCGCAAATTTCGGATAAATCATATAATTCTGCAATCCCGATAAATAGTGATTTTTGTATTGTCCGCTAACTATAAATGGTGATTTGTTTTAGAAACAGTATGATATTACTCCTGCGAAATTGCGGGGATCTATCCGGTTGATGTATCCGCCGCGATAATACGCATTGTAGCCTGTCCCGTCAAATATATTATTGAAGAACACACGGGTGGTCACTTTGCCATAAGTATAGGCCAGTTGCGCATTTACCGTTGTGTAGGCCGGCATATCGAACGGTTTCCTGCCTACAGGCGTACCGTGTCCGTCCGGCGTTAAACTGTAATCGTTTACCGGACGTTTGCCTACATGATAAGCGCCTGCGCCTATCGATAAACCCTTCAGCGGACTTCTGTCGAGCGTATAATATACCCAGCCGTTGGCGGTATGCATCGGAGCGTTCATCGGAGCGGATCCTTCCACATACGAAGGACTGTCTTTGTATTGTGCATCCAGATAAGCATATCCGAGCATTACTTGCAGATTGTTCAATATACGTCCGCTCAATTCCGTTTCTATACCTTTGCGGCTAAGGTTTCCGGCTTTGATATAAAATCCGGTCGCTTGATTTGTGCCTTTAATATATTCCGTATTCGACAGATTTTTGTTCATGATATCGAAGAAGGTAAAATTGAAGCGCAGCCTGTTATTCAACCAGTCGGATTTGACGCCGAACTCCCATTGTTTCGATATTGAAGGACCTATTTCTTCTCCATTCGACATTTTGTTCGCCGCTGAACGCAGGCTGGTAGTTGTGGTATGGGAAGCGAACAAATTAATATTTTTTATCGGGGTGATCATTATTCCGAACATCGGATTCCATGCATCTCCGGTTGTAGAGCCGGTACCTGTTCCGCTGGCGCTTGTCCCATAGCTGTAACGCAAGCCCAATACGGTCTTCACATATTCGTTGACAGTCGTCACTTCCTGTGCCATTATGCCATAATTGGAAGAACTTGAAATAATTGGCGTACCTAAAGTCCACATATTGGCTTTTGTCGCATTGATCCCCGTCGCTTTAGGATCAGGCATGATCAAATTGCTGGTGAAATCTTCGAATATATTGATTTTATCGATAGGAAGAGCCGTGATAAATTTACCTGACACAGTATCCGTGTAGCCATAAGATGTTGTACGCAGGTCATTCATCTTATAGTCGAATCCGACCTGGAAAGTATGTTTTACCGAACCTGTATAAATATCTTTACCGATCAGATCCAGCTGGAATGTCGTATTCCTGTCGTCCCTCAACGAGCGCGACAGAGAGCGCGTACGCTCGTTATACGGCGCATTCTTGGCCGATGTGGAAGAACTTGTATTGTCCGCATTGTAAGACGAGCCGAAATAAGCCGCCCTTATATTTATTTTATCGGCAATCTGACGGGTGATGCGCGCTGCATAAGTCAATGTTTTGTTATTCACATTGTCTGTCGAGAAACCCAAATACTTGTCGCGAGGCATATTCCACAAAGCTTCTTCCGTATCGGGAGCAAGATTTACCGTACTGGTATGCGGGGTAGTGTTGTCATTCAGGTAATCCATTTCGAGGGTAACGGCTGTTTTATCGTCGGGACGCCATTCCAGCGACGGATTGATGTATGCTTTATTTTTGTTTATATGCGGGCGGTAGTTGTCGGACCGTTCGTAAGCGCCATTTAAGCGGAACGCAACAGATCTTTTGTCATCCAATACCGATTGTACGTCAAATGCGGGACGCACCTGTCCCCAACTGCCTGCTCGCAACGAGACCTCCCCGCCGTTTACAAATCCAGGCGTTTTGGTCACTACGTTTATAACGCCTCCGGGACTACCCAGATCGTTGCCTATACCTTGCGTAATGGCGGCAGAGCCTTTTATCACCTGTATACTTTCCACGCCTTGCATATCGGAAGCCAAAGAGCCTGTACGAAAATCGGAATCTACACGAACCCCGTTTTTCAATACAGGAACGCCTCGATAACCCCGGGTCGACATGCTTTCGTACACTCCTCCGTAAGAACCGAAAAGAGTAACCCCGGGTACATTCCTTACGGCGTCCGTGATTGTTAATGCGCCTTGCTCTGCGATCACTTTGTCCGAAATAACCGATATACTTTGTATCTGTTCGCTCGGACGAAGAGGCATACGGGTAATGGCGTCGAGTTTTTCGGGTTGTTTGTAACGTTCGCCGAATACTTCCACCTCATTCAGATTGGTATTTGGCGTCATGTCGAAATGCAGATGTATCTCGCCCTTTTCTTCCGACAGGTTTACTTTTTTCACATTATTATTATAACCTACGAAACTCGCTTCAACAGTAAGTTCCCTTTTGGGCAATCGCGCAAATCGGAATTTTCCTTCACTATCGGTAGATACCGCTTTTTGTAATTCATTGATAACAACAGTAGCCGATACCAGTGGTTGTCCATTGTTGTCAAATACCCGTCCTTTTATTGTTTGCGAAACAGCAAAGGAAATGTCGAGGACAAGCAACAGGAATAGAAAACAAATCTTTCTCATATTATTATGTTTTTGTATGTGTTTGAACGGATAAAAATAATCGACGGCAAAGGTCTTTATTCTCGATAAGACTGACAATCGCAAAAAATAATGAAATTCAAAGTAGACAATCACTATAAATAGGGATTGGGAAAATGGAATATATTCACATGGATGACGGATATATTTCCGGATGTAAGATGCAATCGAGCAAAAAATAATACTCGGAGTTCCCGGACAGACACTAAATACGTTATCAAGCCAAAAACTACATCCCGGACAGGGCGTGTACCGGTCAAGCTATAAAAACGCGATGCGTCTGGCGCGTACCGAAACAACCCTGATGTACAGAACCTGCGATTATACCCGCTAGCAGCAGTTTGATTTTGTTGTCGGTATTGAAATAAGGCTCTCGAACAACCATACGCGTTCACCGATATTTGTGGCGAGTTAAAGGGCAAATATCCGAAGGAATTCAAGTTTACAGGCTGGTATCCGCAATACCGTTACTTTCAGATTCCGGTTATGGCAACAGAGGAAGAAATAGACGGGATAGTGGACAGGATATTGTCGGGTGACGGGCCGGAGCCGTTGCAAAGCGTGAATGCTGTAAGGGT
Source organism: Prevotella sp. (assembly GCA_031273295.1). Taxonomy (GTDB): domain Bacteria; phylum Bacteroidota; class Bacteroidia; order Bacteroidales; family Dysgonomonadaceae; genus Dysgonomonas. Next base: position 6,648 of record JAISSD010000281.1, on the reverse strand, counting down.
TGTACCGGAAAATTTCAAGAAGTGGGTTGCTGATAATGCTGACAGAATAGAGAGGGCAAATAATAGAGGTATTCTGCCTTGTTTCTTGAAAGATAATGATACCTTTGCCGGAATTTTTGCAAATAAAATAAATGTGGCCGGTAGAACTGAATTACTAAAAGAGGTTATCTCCAAATACAATTTCTATGGTGTTGAATGGGAAAAGGCTTATTTTGACGAAATAAGTGGCGGATTTAATGTTTACCATAAGGAACATAACTTTTCAAAGAAAGGAGGAGGCGGAGATGCTGAAAAAACTGTTGGTGAAATGCTTGCAAAATATAATGGAAAGCAAGTTGTATTTTTGCCGGAAAGCAGCTATCGAAAAGGCCCTGATTTAAACTTTGACAACCAAACCTGGGATATTAAATTTATTGACAATGCTAATGAGGAAACAATCCGAAATTACATAAAAGACGCACGCAAAGCGAAAAACGCTATATTTTACTGGAATGAAAACGATAAATTGGAAAAATTGAAAAAAGCAGTAGAAAGAAGCGTGGGTTATTTTAAGAGTAAAAATGCATTGGAGACAATGCCGGACATATATTGCATGGACAAAAACGGGCTTCTGAAATTGATTTGGAAAAAATAAAAAAGGGGCTAACGCGTAACCCCTTTTTTATTGCGTATTTGCGCTTCTCGCCGCCCCCCCGCCGGACTGGTGAAGAACGGTAGGGGATTACTCCCCCTTTGAACCTATCCTCGTGAACGATTCAGGATTTGAACCTGATATTTGCCTTGACAATTCGCCCTGATTACAGAACAAATGTAAGCATTATTTTTTTAGACAACAAGTAATCGCAAAAAGAATCAATACTTTTGTAGAATTATTAATAATTATAAACATGAAAAGTATCTTCATTATAATATCGTTCTGCTTCCTTAGTCCATAACAAGATTTTCTGCTTTTGAGAACACACGGTTTTCTGTTTTTCTGTCCTTGATTCATTTTCTGTCATTGTTCCCTCCTCTCTTATAGCTGCCTCTGGCGGTCGTTTTCTCCCGGGTTTTCCCGTTTTGTCGGAAATTTAACCGTTTAGCCCTCAGATTCTAAAAATGATGAAGAAATCGGAAAGAAGAATTTGGAACCGGCGAAATACGGATGTTATTCCCGTAAGAAAATATTCGTGGAAAATCCAGTCGGTTTCCAAACCGTGTATACGAATAAAAAGAAAAAATCAGACAGGAAAAGAACTAATTCTTGTAGTTTTTGAGGATAAAGGTTATTTTAATTACTTTTGCAATTGGGTAATATGCGGTTTATTAATATTAAATAAAGCGATGGCATATAAAATAGCAGTTTTTGACGCGAAGCCTTATGACGTGGCGACATTCAACAAAGCAAACGAAGCGTATGGTTTTGAATTGACCTATCATAAAGAGCATCTTGACAGGAATAATGTTCTTTTGGCAAGTGGAGCGGATGCGGTCTGTATTTTTGTGAACGCGAAAGTCGATTCTGTCGTGGTGGATAAACTGCATTCCTATGGCGTAAAGCTGATAGCATTGCGCTGTGCAGGATTTAACAATGTGGATATCGCGGCTGCATCGGGGAAAGGCATAAGGGTCGTGCGTGTTCCCGATTATTCCCCGCATGCTATAGCAGAGCACACACTGGCTTTGATGCTTTGCCTCAACAGGAAGGTACACCGCGCTTTTTTGCGTACACGCGACGGTAACTTCTCTTTGATAGGATTTCAGGGATTCGACATGTATGGCAAGACCGCAGGCGTGATAGGCACGGGTAAAATAGGGAAAGTTGTCGCCGGCCTGATGCTGGGACTGGGTATGAATGTGTTGGCTTATGATTTGTATCCCGACACAAAATGGGCCGGGGTCGCAGGCGTCGGATATGTATCGTTGGATGAATTGTATGCCAATTCGGATATCATAACGCTGCACTGCCCGTTGACAAAAGAGACCGGGTATCTCATCCGGGACGAATCCATCGCCAAGATGAAAGACGGGGTGATGATCATCAATACCGGACGCGGTAAACTTATCCATACCAGGCATCTTATCGAAGGCCTGCTCAGTGGCAAAGTGGGCTACGCGGGCCTTGATGTATATGAAGAAGAGGGAGCTTATTTTTACGAAGATCATTCCGACAGTGTGATGACTGACGATGTGCTGGCCCGGTTGCTGTCTTTCAATAATGTGATTGTGACGTCGCATCAGGCTTTCTTCACGCAGGAAGCAATGACGAATATCGTGCACACGACTATGGACAGTATCCTTGATTTTTTCAACGGAAAAGAACTGAAAAACGAGGTTGTCTATAACAAGGTTTAATGTAAATTTCATACGATTATCATTTATAATAGGTATGCGACGTTTTTTTAACCTTTTCATTTGTATGTTCATTTTTTTTGGAACCGCCATTGCCGCCGAGCCTAAGTTTGTTGTCGTTATCGACGCCGGACACGGGGGTAAAGACGGCGGCGCGGTAAGAGGGATATATGAAGAAAAGAACATAAATCTGAGCGTCGCAAAAATTTTAGGGGAATTGATAGAAGCAAATATAAAAGACGTAAAAGTTATTTATACCCGTAAAACCGATGTTTTTGTGGATTTGGATAAACGGGCGCAGATTGCCAATCAGGCGAAAGCCAACCTGTTTATATCGATTCATACCAATTCAACGGCGGCAAAGACTACCAGCGCCTCCGGCTCCGACACCTATATATTGGGGTTGGCCCGCAGCGCCGAAAACCTTGACGTCGCAAAGCGGGAAAACTCCGTTATCCTGTTGGAGGATGATTATACGACAAAATATGAAGGCTTCGATCCTAATTCACCGGAATCATATATAATATTCGAATTTATGTCGAATAAATATATGGAGCAAAGTTTGCAGTTTGCGGACTTTGTGCAAAAAGATTTTAAAAACATCGCCAAACGTACCGACAGGGGAGTGCGCCAGGCCGGATTTTTGGTGCTAAGACGAACAAGTATGCCCAGTGTGCTTGTCGAATTGGGTTTTATAAATAATCAGGCCGAGGCTAGATATTTGTCTTCCCGTTTGGGGCAGAGGGCAATGGCTACGGCAATATATTCCGGTTTTAAAAAATACAAACGTGAATTTGACAAGAAGCAAGGCCATTATGTAGCTACAAAGGCCGATGAAGAGAAGTTTGACGATGAGGGCAAAGCGACCGGAGACGCTCTCGCAGTGGAGAAGGCCGGTACTCCGGCTACCGAGCAACCTGCAAGTGTGAAAAATGCGCCGGAAGCTCCCCTGAAAAGTGGCCAGGACTTCTCTAAAGCGGCGGACTCCCCCAAAAAGGCGGAGGTCGCTTCTCAAAAAAAGGCGGAAGAAACTCCAAAAAGTATAGGCAATCAGGTGGAATACCGGGTGCAGTTTTTGATATCGCAGAAAAAACTTCCCGATAATTCCGGAGCGTTTAAAGGCCTGTCGCCGGTATCGTTTTATAAAGACGGCAATAGTTTTAAATATACATACGGCTCAACAACCGACTATAATGAAATAACAAAAATACAATATCAAGTCAGAACTAAATTTAAAGATGCGTTTGTCATTCAATTTAGAAACGGGGAACGAATCAAATAAACAATTGTAAACATGGTATGAAACTATATATTAAACAGTTATGAATAAAATATCGAAAGAAATAAAAATAGGTATAGCTTTTGTGATAGCGATTTTCCTTTTGTATTACGGTATTAGCTTCCTCAAGGGGGCGAGTCTTTTTAAACCGTCGAATTCATATATTGCCGTATTTGACGATATAACCGGACTGACCCAATCAACTCCCGTCACATTGAATGGCTTTCGGGTGGGCCTGGTTTCGTCAATGGAACTTGATCCTGACAACCGGAAGTCTGTGATAGTGTATCTGAATATGGACAAGGGGATGCGGATACCAAAAGGCAGCAAGATGTCGTTGGATGTCTCGGTTTTGGGTTCGGCAACCATTATACTCGAAACGAATCCCTACACCAGGGAATACATTTCGTCAACCGATACCATAAAAGGCGTACGGGTAAAAGGCATGCTGGATGCCGCAGGGAATATGTTGCCGCAGGTAGAACAGCTTATTCCGAAGATAGATTCGATACTTGCCGGCCTTCAGGCGTTGGTAAACAATCCGGCGCTGAGCCGGTCGTTGGCGGACATAAATCAAATAACCGGAGATCTGGCCAAATCGACGAAACAACTGAATTCAATGATGGGTGCATTGAACAGGGATGTTCCTGCCATAACCGGAAATTTGAGCAAGATGTCTAATGATTTGAGCAGTGTGTCGGACAAGATAAATCAGATGGATATAAATTCGACATACAAGTCTGCAGATTCCATTGTGAAGAATATACAGCGCTTGTCCGGGAAGATCGCCTCTAAAGACAATTCGTTGGGTTTGTTGTTGAACGACCGTCAATTATATGACAGTATCAACGTTACAATCAGCAATGCTTCGTTGTTGTTAAAAGATGTAAGGCAAAATCCATCCCGGTATATCAATGTAAAGGTCTTCTGATTTTACTGTTTAGAATTGTTCTAAATAGTAAAAAAGTGGTTTTTTCTTTAATCGTGTTACGCTTATACTTTTCGGGCGGTATGCAAAACTGTTAAAATACAATCAAGATGCGATTTGTTTATCAACAGGCTTGTAATGAGCGTGTTACTGCGGATGGACAAGGTGATTTTATAATATTGGCATAAGTCGTTGAATTTAAAACAGATGTTTTTGAAATTAGATTTCCAAATTTTGCGGCGCTTTTTTTTTATGAAATTAATCATGAAATTTACATAGCGAAATCAAAAGAAGTAATACGGAAAAAAATAATTTAAACAAGTAAATGGACGCTTTCTCAACTCAAAATTTATGGGCTAATTGTTTAAAGGTTATTCAGGACAATATACCTGAAGCGGCTTTCAAAACATGGTTCTTGCCTATTGTGCCATTGTCTTATGAAAATAAGGTCTTTACAATACAAGTGCCAAGCCAGTTCTTTTATGAGTATCTGGAAGATAAATTTGTCGATTTGCTTAAAACCACATTACACCGGGAAATAGGCAGAGATACAATATTGCAGTATCGTATCCTGATGGAAAATACAACCAATACTGTTGTAAATTACAGAGGCGACGCCAAATCGTTGCCGATGGATAAAGGTGTGGCCAAAAATTCAAACAAAATTCCCAATCCGTTTCAGAAAGTTGTAGCAGATGATTTTGACTCGCAATTGAATTTAAAATATACGTTTGACAACTTTTTTGAAGGAGAAAGCAATAAACTGGCCCGGACGGCAGGGGAAACCATAACAAAGAACCCGGGCAAGACTGCGTTTAACCCCTTGTTTGTTCACGGTGCGTCGGGTGTTGGAAAAACCCACCTTTGCCATGCGATAGGGACGCGTATCAAGGAGCTATATCCCGGGAAACGCGTATTGTATGTGTCGGCGCATTTGTTCAAGATCCAGTATGCGGACGCCGGACGTTATAATACGACAAACGACTTTATCAATTTTTATCAGGGTATCGACGTGCTTATCATAGATGATATACACGAACTGGCCGGAATAGAAAAGACCCAGAACACATTGTTCCATATATTCAATCACCTGCACCAGAATAACAAGCAGCTTATCCTGACCTCGGATAAGGCTCCGTCGGAGTTGCAGGGGGTGGAAGAACGCCTGCTCACCCGTTTCAGGTGGGGCCTGACAACGAAGATAGATCATCCGGATAAAGAGTTGAGATTGAAGATACTCCAAAACAAGATACTCCATGACGGCTTGTCCATACCGGAAGATGTAGTAGACTATATAGCTGAAAATGTGACTGATAATGCGCGTGACCTGGAAGGTATCATCGTATCTGTTATGGCGCACTCGCTAGTTTATAATAAAGAGATAGATCTACCTCTGGCCAGACGGGTTATCGGGCAGGCTATAAAAAAAATCGAGGCTAAAAAGATAACAGTCAGCACAATAGAATCTGTTGTATGTGGTTTTTATAATATCGGGATCGAGTTGATACATACTGCTTCCCGCAAGAGGCAGATAGTGCAGGCCCGGCAAGTGACCATGTATCTGTCGAAGAGTTACACCGAAATGTCCTTGGCTCAGATAGGTTCTCTCATAGGAAAAAAGAATCATGCGACGGTGCTTCATGCCTGTAAAACCGTCAAAGAGCAGATGGAGGTCGACAGAGCATTCAGAGACGAGATAGCAGAGATAGAAAAGAAATTGAAAAGCTGAGAACCGGATGGTTTCCGTTTTTCGGTTTTTCTGCGTTCGTTATGCCCCGGCCCCGTCAAGCTTATTTTCAGGACAATTCAATTCAAATTGTCGCACCTTAGAGAATTTTTTAACGCTAAGAGCACAAAGGTATCACAAAGGGTACAGGGGAAAACACTTTGTGTTCCTTGTTATTCCTTGTTTGAACAGCTTACGTCAGAGATTTTTGCCCGGGGGGCATTTCAATCAAAGCCTGCAAAAAATCCGCGTAGTTCTGTCCGGTCGGAGCGTTGTTTTTGCACGCAGATGACGCGGATCGAACGGATGAACGCAGATTACAGGCGATGGGGAGAGCGTCGCATTTCCGGGCGAAATTTTCGGGTAGCGATTCTCTCCTGCAAC
>JAISSD010000249.1 GCA_031273295.1 Prevotella sp. | reverse complement strand
GTATCTGTTGTTGCAGGTCATTCAAACCAAGTCGGAAAGCACGAAAGCATTTTCAACGATAGCGGCGGTGGTACGGATACATTTGACCAGCCATTTGGATTTGTTTTGGGCTGTAACCGGGCCGCACATACGAAAAACGCTCAAAAGGCAAAAACAAAAGTCCCACAACTGCTCAATTGACTCTCTTTTAATGGGGGTAGGTTTTTGAAATAGAAATTCTATTTTTGTAACTAAATGATTATAAATAATATAAAAATAATAACGGCTAATTTCTAAAATTAGTCGTTTGATAGTGTTTCCTGCCATATAAACAGGCCTGAATACATTGGCGATGATCCGTCCGTATGCGCTGTACGGATCCACCAGTCCCAATAATGCGGGATAACCTGCAAAAAACGTTATAAAAGCAGTAGCCGCTACCGACCAGCGGAGTACATTCCTGGCCTTGCTGAATTTGTACCTTTTTTTCTTTTTGGCTGTCTTTTTTGATATCCACGCCACTATATCCTGATAAATACCCATCGGGCAAACAGAAGAACAGTAGACGCGCCCGAACGCTAAAGTCAATACAATAAGCGTCGCCAATATAATAAAACTTTTTCCTGCTATTGCCGGAATAAATTGAATATGAGCCAACACGTGAAACCGGTCGGGCATTAATGCGGCAAAATCCAGAAAATAGAAAGTTATCAGCGCAAACAGAATAACGGATATACCTACCCGAAGTTTTTTTAGCATGTCGATCTTTGTGTTTATATTTTTATCCTCTTGATATTCAGTTTGTCGATATCCATTGTGCCGAGTTTGTGGGCTTGTCCGCCTGCCAGGTGTCCCACATGCTCCAGAGGCATTTCCCGTACCTGATTGAAGAATTTTGCCGCCGCTGTATCCACGGCCACAATATCTTGGGAAATAAACAATCCCTTTGGATTTGACACGTCGGCGGTAGATCGTCCTTGCGGCCCGTTGGTTTTTACGATCCTGTATGCATCCACAATGTTGAGTACGGGTTTCTTGGGATAAGTGCATACATCGGCTATGCACTGTTGCAAGTCGGATCTGTGGAAGATCCTTCTGTCCCAGACTATACCCATATAATTTTTCATGGATATGGTCAGGTTTGCTCCTCCATGATGTTTCAGCACGGGAACATTTATCCATGCGTCACAGTCCAGAATGGCTTCGTGTATTTTCGTACTTTTCAGTTTCTTGCCGTTTGGCAGTTCCACGGCGCGGTAATATGATTCTTCGTGTGCAGGCAATACTTTCGCCCCTGCCGCTTTTGCCGCCGCTTCTATCCCGCTGTTTTTATAACATTTGATCCAGTCGTCGCAGGTGTGATCAAATACGCTTACTTCTTTAGCTCCGGCAGAGAAACATTGACGGATGATTTCCGTTACCAGTTTGGGGTTTGTATTACCCGATTGCTCGGGTGTTTTGTCCCAGCCTATGTTTGGTTTTACGACTACTTTCCATCCCTTTTTTATGAATTTGCCCATACCTCCCATCTCTGCGATGGCGCGCTTGAACATGACGTCGGCTTCGCCGCCCATTACAGCCGCCATATCCACGGTTTTTCCGGTTTGGGAACTGTTTACCGTTTCAGTCAGTATATTTATACCTCCGCTGGCTTTGATTGTAGCGGCCGCGCCTGTAATCGCTATTGCCCTTAAAAAATTACGTCGATCCATGATGTTATTTAGCTTTTTCTATTCTTTAAAATTTAAAATTGACGCCTCCGTATATTGTTGTGCGGGGCATCGGAAATCCCGCATTTATCTCGTATTTCCGGCTCAGCAAGTTTTCTCCTTTGGCAAACAGTTCTATCATGCCAGCCGGTTTGCAAGCCGCCCTGATGTTCCACAATGCGAATGTTTCGGTTTTTTCTTCGGTTTTGGTTTTTATATTCTCCGTCGCGGTATACAAGGTGTTGACATATTGCAGTCCGGTCGACAGATTCCATTTATCCTTTGCATAATTTATTCCTGCATACAATTTATGTTCCGGTGAGGCGACTACCTTGTGTTCCATGTGCAGCCGGCTGTAATTGGCCGACAGGCTCAGGTAGCGATCGATTATGTAACGGGCGGCGAATTCTACGCCATAGTTTTCTATTTTGCCTGTATTCATGTTCTTTACCCCGTTTTCTACGGGTATGGTCTGTATGCTGTTGTCTCCTTTTATATAATAAAGGCTGAGGTCGAGGCTTAAAGCCCTGTTCAGCATTTGATGCGATGCCGAAAGTTCGTAATTCATTAATCTTTCGGGCTTCAAATCCGGATTTTGCGGAGGAAACATATACATCTCCCGAATGGTAGGATTGCGGAAACCTTTGCTTGCGATTCCTTTCAGGACGGTATTGTCGGAGGCGATATAGCTTAATCCGAACTGGGGAATCCATTCCGTGCCTGTATGGGCATGATGGTCGACCCTGATTCCGGCATTCAGCGTCAGTTTTTCGATTAATATTTGCTGGAAATTGACATAACCTGCTATTTCGTTGAAACTTTTAGTAATAATGCCGGCGTCTTCTCCGCCATCGGGATACCTGTTCCAAGCACGTCCGCCAAAATGCTGATAGTCAATTCCTGCCGTAGTCCGGTTGCCGTTAAAGAAATTGTATGTCTGAAAGAACGTTACGCCTGCCATCCTGTCGTTAGAGCGGAATCTGTAATCTTTCGGCTGTTCTCCTGCCGCATATCCGTCGTTGATGTTATGATCGCCGAAATTATAGAATAACTTTAGCGCTCCGGACGTTTTGTCATAATTGTTTTCGAGGGAAACCGATGTTACGCCGCGCGTTATCTTTGCGTCATTATCGATCAGGGGAGCCTGTTCCGTACCCGGATTGGACGCATTGAATCTTGTTAGATCCAAATCGGCAAAAGCTTTCCAGTTGGATGTGAAATCATACCCTGACTTTGCATAGCCGCTATATTGTTCAAAATCCATATTCTCCCTGTGCCCGTCGGTACGGTTATGGCTTAGCGAGACGTAGCTGTGGAACTTTCCGGAGCGAACGGCATTATTAACTTCGGCGCTCAACGTGTTGTATGAGCCATACATGGTACGCGCGCCTGTCTGTATGCCATCGTCCGGTTGTTTTTTGGTAATTATGTTTATTACGCCACCCATAGCGTTAGACCCGTAAAGAACGGATGCCGGGCCGCGTACAACCTCAACGCGTTCGGCCATCAGCGACTGATAGGAATCAGCCAGCGGATGCCCCATTAATCCCATATATTGCGGATGTCCGTCTATCAGCATTAATACCTGGGCGGTAGGACTTCCTCCTATGCCCCGTATGGTCATCCCTCCGGCTGCTCCGGTAGAAACTCCGTAGCCCATAATACCCCGTGATGTGATGAACAATCCGGGAACTTCTTCCGCGATGATTGGCAGTAATGAAGGCTCGAACCGGTTCTCTATCTGCTTGCTCCCTACAACGGTAACACTCATCGGAAGACTGTTTACGCTCACCGCCGGACGGCTTCCGGTAACTGTAACTTCTTCTAACCGGACAGAATCGCGAACCGTCGCGCCGGATAGCCCGTTATCCGCGTATATAAATTGCGTGGATAAGATCATTGATATAATTATACAGATTGTTTTTCGCATATTTTTTTATAATAGCCAGGGAAATTTAAAGCAATTTTCATTATACAGACAGTAATCCGCCTTTCCGTTCACGGCAAATGTTTTTATGAGTTTCGCGTCTTTCAGCAATTCGCATGCTTTGGCAAGGGACGCCCCCGTTTTAACCCGGTCTTCGACAAGCAGGATTGTTTTTCCTTTGTACTCAAAATCAATGGGCGCCATCAATTGCGGGCTGTCATAAACCGGCTTCTGATTGTTGTCTCTCAGATTGATTTTCAGCAACTGTATTTCAATGCCGAGCCGTTGATTGAGTATTGCCGCAGGTATTATTCCTCCATTGGCGACAGCCACGATCGTATCGAACTTTTCGGAAAAAGATATTGCGCGGAATCGCTCCAATACTTCTTCGAATGTTTTATCATGCATCTTTGTCGTTCAATCAGAGTTTGGCAATAGCTTTCAATACTGCATACCCGCCGAATATCTGAATCAGGATTCCCGGTATGCCGATGCGGAAATCTTGCACGGCCACGAAGAGATCTTTAACGATGGCCCATTCCACAAGTGTGCCTGCAACCTGATAAGTCAATACGACGCCCGCTATGACCGGCAACGATATTTTATCGAAACGGTGAGCGGAATATGCGGCTGCGCCCGCCAGTAAAGACGATTTGGCAAGGATGACAGGGAGCAAATCCACCGGAGGCATGCCAAATAATACATGGTTCATCAATGGGGATAAAATAGCTGTCAGCAAACCTACGCGGATACCGTACTTGTAAGCGGCAATCAACGTGAAGAAGTAGATTGGCAACCAGGTCAGGCCTCCGCCCGGCGCTAAATGGCAGATTTGAGGAAGAGCTATGTTTCCGGCTATGAACAGCAGGGCAAACATATAGGTTTTGGTCTCTTTGTAATTGAGCGAATACAGTTTTACTGGTGTTGTTTCCATAATCAAGGCGAATTAATACGGTGTTGTTACTTATTGAATATATTTTTTAGATGGAAAGAGGAAATGATTCCCGTTTCAATATTTCGCTTTCTCCCGACAGAAACCAAAATCCTGTCTTTGCTCTGTGTTCATGACGTTTACAATCGGATACAATACTGTATGTTATCTTTGAATCGAACAAAAAAACGGACTGTTTTTTTATCTTTTAGATACGCTTGCACCATATAAAGCGCAAATATAGACAAAAAGAGAATGCTTTATTTTGCTTACCGGTTCAAATTATGTTTTCTTAAAGGTCCATCGCGCCGGATGGCGAATATCCGAATTCTTTTTTAAACGCAGTAGAGAAGTGCGATAAGTTTTTGAATCCGACTTCCTGATATACGGCGGACGGTTTTTGTTTTTTGTTTACGATCCGGTTGTGTGCCTCATGCAGCCTCTTTTTCACAAGCCATTTTCCGGGAGTTTCATTGAAAATCGCGACAAAATCCCTTTTGAATGACGTCAGGCTCCGTCCGGTATAATGCGCAAACTCTTCAAGAGACATGTCGCATCTGTAATTTTTGTTCATAAAACCGGCCAGGTCCATTTTCCAGGGTTCGGCAAAATCGAACAGGATGTTGGCCAGGGACGGGTCTACCTCCAAAAGTACCAGTACGGCTTCTTTCAGTTTGGTTGTCATCAGCTCTTTTGACGGATATGTCCGGGAATCGAAGTACTGTTCCAGGGAGATGAATAATCCCGTCAAAAACGGATGTTTGGGCAGTATTTTATAATTCCTGTCTTTACTTCCCGCATACAAGTTAGTGGATATTGGAAAACTGACTTCTGTCAGCAAGGATTTCAAGAAAGGGCTTTTCAGTTGTAAAAAAAGTCCTTTGAATGGTTCTCCGCTTTTGGTCGGGCGTTTTGTTTTCTTCGCCAGATGATTGCGTTTCATAAATACAGCATCGCCTTTTTTGAAGGTCGCGCGTTTTTCTTTTGTTTGCAAGATCATTTCGCCGGAACAGATGTAGACAAGCATGTGGTCTGTGACCATTTCCTCGCAGAGCTTGTCTTTTTCTACACGACAACAAAAAAAGGTGTCCATGTAGTTGTAGATGATCGTATCTGATTGAGTATTCATGAGATTGGATTTTTTGTAAATTAAGGGAATTTATTTGTAATGGACAAATTATGGAAAGATTTATTTAGTCGCTTCTCAACAGGTATTTTTCAGGCGGCGGCAACGTATAAATTTTGTTTTGGGAGAATCTTAAAAAAATAATGGCAAGAGTTTTTCCTCGGCTTTGCTATCATTTATAAAGTCCCGTGCGGGACGATACTCTCCGGTGCGGGACTTAGGCCTGGCCACAGAGTATTATTGTTCTTGACCTGATGGCTATGCCGGATGCCGCTCGTTTTGGAAAAATTTCGCGAACGTATTGAAAAATATATCACGGGAATTATCTTGTATCATATCGGGTTTTGGAGTACAAGAATCTCGTTTACACCTAATTAACTTGGCAAAACAACCTTCTATGTAACTAAATTTATGCAAATCGCTAAGGCGTTGTTTTCCATTTACTTTTTGCTGGTGGCGGTCTATCGCTTGGGCACTCATTTCTGATTTTTCCGACAAAACAACCTCGGCAATGAAATATTATATGGCAAACTTGTCTCGTGGCGGGTTTGTACTCCAAAACCTCGTAGAGCCAATGAATTCCCCAAAAGTAAAACCTCATTATCATTATTTTTCAGCTCTTTTCTTATTAATTATTTGCCGATAAAATTTAACTCGCTTCCGTGAAATCCCCTGCGACGAAAAAGAAAACGGAACGCATCCCGAAGAATTACGTTCCGTTTTTACTGTCTCATTTTAAAGATGCTTGTCACTTATTGCCCGCTATTGATACAGCCTCGACAGAAGTTTATTGCTCATTGCGACGACATTGCGATTCATTACTTCTTGTGTCGCTACAATTCTTTAACACAACGGACGGGGAAACCGTACGGACGGACGATGGCGAGGACAGGGGTCACGTCGAAACCGCGGAAGAAGAAGAGGTACGCATTCTCAGCAGCTGGCGAGGATGACCAGCGGTCGCCGTCGTAACCTACCTTGACCAGCTTGCCGTCAGGCTCACGGACCCCGCTAGCGGAAAAGAAGGGGCGGAGCGCGGCGGGTAATAGTGTGGCTGGCGACACATGGCTATAATTCTTGCGCCGGCCGTCGGGTGGGGCGATCAAGCCGTAAGGACTTGTGGCTTGAGCATTATTATCCCCCCAGCCATTAGCGGTTGGGACATAATCAGTGTCATTAGCTATACCGGTCGGTACAGCAAACTCGGCAATGGTAGGCATACGCCACCTCGTTCCTGTGGCTGTACCCGGAGCATCACCCGTCTGAGTCAGGTAACGGCAAATATCACCGATCATTTTTTGATTGGCAATGCTTTTCCCTTCAACAGGGACATGTCCGCCGTCAGGAGTGTTTTCAACAGCGGAGGCGCCGGCATCCATAGTGAGATAAGCAAAAGCTGTTTTATTTTCATTAGTCTGGCCGTTCGCCCACGGAATGTTGCCCCAAGCAGTATAAACAGGAATGGAGGCGCTGGCTTTGGAACTTTTCCAGCTGGAGGCAGACGGGTCGAGAGGATTCCAAGTGGGTACGAATACCCTGCAATCGCCGGTCCAGCTATTGGTGGCGCCCTTGCTCTCGGAACCGATTGTATACGATTGACTCGGATCCACTCCCACAAGACTGCCCCATTTAAAGAATACGCCCTGATAACGTTCCTTGGTTGCCAATTGAGGGTCATCCATATCGGCGAAAGTCAGGTAACCATCACCGGTAGTTTCATTCGTAGAAACCCAGTAGATATTACTGCCTGCCCAGCCGCCGTGACTTGATGGCAGATACTGGCCTGAGGTTGCAGGTACGCTAATCGTTTTGGTTACCGGATCAAACTCGCCGGTAGGACTGAAGAAAGTAAAAGTGGCTTCCGTAATAGCATAGTACGTACTGGCCTTTGGAGTAAAAGAAAAAGTGTTCGTCGAAGAGGTTCCTTT
>JAISSD010000242.1 GCA_031273295.1 Prevotella sp. | reverse complement strand
CCTTATTTATCAGTTAACAATAAATTAATATGCAAGAAAATTATATCAGGGGTAAGTTATATGGTTTCCATATCTATTACTTCCGGAATAGAACTTTGGCAATTTTCCATCCAAGATTTTCCCCCATACATTAATGGCTTTTTCCGGGAACAGGAAGCCGATATAAAACAGATAATAGGAGTATATAACAACTTGTTATGGGTTCATGTTGGTGAATTTCATTTGATTGGTCTGGATGTAAATAATGGAAAGATAGTGCATCATATTGAGGATATGAGGACTATAATAAAATCAGCAAATAATAATATTGAGTTAGGTTTTTCTTTAAAGTTGAAATTCTTTTTAGATAAGGAAAAAGGAATTTTAAAGGCCTTATTAGGAAATTCTTATATAGAAATAGATTTGAATACTCTGTCAGGCTTAGTAAAAAAATATTTTGGAAATGATTGGAAAAATGGGTGGCATATACATAGTACCAATTTTTACCCTGAAGAGCCTAATCGCATATTCTTTTCCGGTTATTATCAATTGATTGCTGGCACACCCAACGCCTTTGGCATCTTCGATACCGAAACAGCCGAGATAATCTGGTACGATACGACCAAGGACGATTCAGGCTATTTCTATAATCCGCCACAGGCAAATGATAAATTCCTGGCTATTCTGGACGACAAGCATAATTTGCTGGTATATGAAAGAAATGCAATATAACCGGATAAAATAATGGACTATCCGAATATAAACCTGAATAATTGATTATTATGAATATAGATATTTTAAAACAGAAAATTTTTTCAGAATCATTGAAACTATTGAGAATAAAAGCGGAATCTTACTTTGACAATCAAGAAACCAACATGAAATATAAAAAGATTCATTAACATAAAACTATCCGGCCAGCAACACAGGGCTTCCTGCCGGGCGGATATATAAATTAATAGAAGCCCGAAACATTTATCAGATGAAAACAAAATTTGTATTTATTACGGCTATGGCATGCATTAGCATGACAGCCGCAGCACAGCGTCAGGCGGACGCGGTGATATCCTTTCCGCAGGATATCCAGCAGATTGTGATCAACCCTGCTAACGGGCACGTAATTGTGAAGGAAAAAGATGCTATTTCATCCGAAAACCCTGAAACAAAGACCGTGGAATGGACAATCAAAAAAAATGACATCGTAAAAACAGGCTCGGTTGAGAAGGCGCAGAAGGTACTTGACGCCCTTTCCTCGGCAACCAGCCTCGCCGCTTCGATGCAGCCTTCGGATGCAGTGGAAATGGTTCCCAACTCTCCCTATATCCGCTGTGTTATCGAGGACAGGGACGTCATTATCAACTCCCTTAGCGGGAAAGTGGTTTTTAACTCCGGCGACAGCGACTACCGTATTATGGAAAGCCGGTTCCTGCCCGAAGCCGACGAGTTCCTGCTGCTGGTCACCGATGGAAAAGTTATCAGCTATGTACTCTGGAACCTGCAACAGGGCGCCGCCGACTGGAAAACCGACCTGGGCGAGGTTGAAAGCCTGATGAACATGTTCAAGTCCCTGTTTAAGAATGACGCTTCGATTGACAGGACAGAGGTGTCCGGCAACGCTATTTACGCATCGTTGAAAGGCATCCTTTACAAGCTCGAAAGGGCGAGCGGAAAAGTCATCTGGCAGGCGAAAGACAAAATTAACAGCTTCTATCCCACACAATCAGGAGAAAATCTCGTGGTAATCAAAAATTCCGGCGGGCTGCTTTCGACCAAACAGGCCCTTAATATTTGGCGCACTTCCGACGGCGCCCCCGTATGGAAAGACGATATCACCACCAAATATATCCTCTACCTCGAAGACTGGAGCGACAAGCTGCTGGTAGCCTATACCAACGGGTTCAACTTCTATTCTTATGCCGACGGTAAAAAACTTTGGAAGAAAGATCCCAAGGGTAGCGATATCAAGCAGGTGATCCCAATCGACAGGGATTACCTTTACATCGCCGACAAGGAAATGAACCTGATCAACGGGGACGGCGCCAGCCTTTGGAAGAAAACAATTGAAATTTCCGACAATAGCGAGGATATTGTGCACTTCCTTGGCAAAGTGGAGAACAACCGGGTATTCTATCTGACGTCTACCTATGGCAACATGGTGGATTACGCATCGGGAAAGAAAATATGGAAGAAAAACATCGAATTCGATAAAGACCGCCCGTTGCTGTATGCGCAGGATGACAAGACAAAGGCATTCCTTGTGTATAATGACAAGAAGATATACAAATTCGACCCCAACGCTTCCGACAAGCCCGAACCCATTGCCAAACTCAAGGAGATCAAAGACGACAAGACTATGGCAGGCATCGAACTCTTCGACTGGGGCGTCAGCCTGACCGGACAATCGGAAGTTATCGGCGTCAGCTTCGACGGAAACACCCGCTATCATAATACATACAAGGAACCGGGCGCTACCGGAAGCAAACTAATGGGCCTGGCAGGCTCAACATTAAAAACGGTCAAAAGTGTGTCGCAATCGCAGATTGTATTCCAGTCCGTGAATGAGAGAGGCGAACCTGTGGAAACCGGAAGGGCGGACTTGTTCAATAAAAATACGCAAACAGCCGGAGCCGTCAGCGGTGAACTTGGGGCTTTCTTTGCCGCCAAGTCCCGGCGTTTTAATGCCCTCAAACAGAATGAGGAATTCGCTTTCGTTCTCAACAAGAGCGACAAAGGCATTGAACTTGTAAAAGTGAGAAAAGAAGACGGCAAGGAAGTGGACAGGATCAGCCTCGATAATAATCAGCCTGTCTATGACGTAGATCCGCTGAACGGAACCATCTATTACGCCTACAAGAATGAATTGAGAATTTTTAAATAATCAGGCCGGCCGGGCGTGAAACTTTTCACGCCCTGCCTGACATACTGTTCCCAAGCAATCAATCCATGAGTAAACTGTTATCCATACCCGCTCTGCTATTTTTGGTCTGTTCCTGCCATCAGGAGCAGACCATCCCTGTGGAGATCGCTGTTACCCTGCATGTAAAGGATGATAACCATACATCGCCGCTGTCGGTAACCATAGAAAACAAAACAAAAAGCGCCGGCAGTTTCCTGTGGACGTTTGAAGGCGGCGAACCGGCAACGTCTACGAAGAAAGACCCGGGAACTGTCGTATTTACCGAACCCGGCGAACATACCGTTACCCTGGAAGCATGGAATGACGGCGACCGTACCTCCAAAACTTATGCCATTCGGGTAGATAGCGCCGTGACAGCCGTATTCAAGACTGAAGTGGATATAAACAACTATGCGCCAGCCGTTTTTAATATAACCAATCTTTCATCGGGCGGAAGTACTTATCAATGGACATTCGAAGGCGGCGAACCCTCTTCCTGCGAAGAGCGGAATCCTCCCGCCATTACCTACCGGCAAGAAGGGAAATACCCCATGTCCCTCGTTGTCAACAACGGCAGCGCAATCTTCACCTTCACGCAGGAAATCGAAGTCCGAGAGTCGCTGGAAGCATCTTTCAGTATCGTCCCTTCCTTTGAAGATATAGATGATATGGAAGCCCCTCTGCGCGCTACGTTTGATACTCGATTACAGGGTGTGGAAACCCTAAGTTGGGAATGTCAGGGGGCAACCCTTACAAACAGCGCCGCGGTTGACGCAGGCGTCCATTTCCCTGTAGCCGGACAATATACCGTTTACCTGAATGTTTCAAACGGAAAACATAGCAAGCGCGTGTCGCAAAACATCACGATCAAGGACAATACCAACTTGCGCACACATCAAAATATTCGCCTGGGTATCAATACGGCAAGAGAAACGACAGGTTGCCTTTATTCGACCAGGCTGAGGCAAACATTTAAATCTTCGGAAATCGGCGCAAATAACGGGGCCATGACAGATATCGCTTTCCTGGGGCTAAGTTCCGATTTTACATATAACCGGTTTGTATCGCCGGACAAGCTGGCGGAAACCCCGCTACCGGAAATACCCAATGCGATACCGACCAAATTTATCAATAAAACGGAATCAGGCTCGATAACCCTTAGCCCCGCGCAATTCAATGCCATGACAACGGACGCATTGCTCCGGGAAATGCAGATTTCATCGGCAGGTTACGGGGACGAATTCTTTACGGCCTCATCCCTGCCGCGTGTCGTCCTGTTCGAGACATCCGACGGGCGTAAGGGAGCCATCCTTGTAAAGGAGGCGGTAAGCAACGGCCCTGAAGGTTCCTGTATACTAACAGATATAAAAGTCCAGAAAAATGATTAAACGGCTTGCGGTGTTCCTCGTCTCCATGCTTTGTCTGTCCACAGCCGGCGCACAGAGTTTCCAGATAGAAGATATAAAAAAACTGTTCGGTAGAGGCAATCCCCTGAAACTGACGGGAGGTTTTTCGGCCAGCTCGGTTCTCAACGCAGGAAACGGAGCCCCGGAACGCGATCCGTGGGCATATTACCTGAACGGAAACGTCAACCTGAACCTTTTCGGACAGATCAACCTTCCCTTCTCGTTCAGCCTGACCAATTCGGGCACAAGCTACAAGCTCCCGTCCAGCCCGAACCGCCTGAGTATCCATCCTTCTTATAAATGGGCAACGGGACATATTGGCGATGTATCCATGACTTTTTCACCCTATACCCTGAACGGGCATATATTCACGGGAGCGGGCGTGGAACTGGCTCCCGACGGCTGGGAGTTTGCCGCACTGTACGGACGGTTTCAAAAGGCGGTGGAATACGATGAGACGCAACCGGCTATCCTGCCGGCCTACACACGTATGGCATACGGGCTAAAAGCAGGGAAAACCGGAGGAAAATACCAAGTCTCCATGAATCTCTTCAGTGCAAAGGATAAAGCGTCGTCTCTTGCCATCCCTCCCGACAGTCTGGGCATAACGCCTATGGAGAACCTGGCGGGAAGTATTGCATTCCTTTACAAGCCTGTAGAATCCATAGAGATCGGCGGAGAGTACGGTTTGAGCATGCTGACCGCCGATATGCGTTCCCCAAATGCAAACCGGAACGGAATACCGGGCTTATGGCCGGGAAGTAATATGTCAACAGCCGATTTCCATGCATTTAAAGCGCAGTTAAGCTATGTGGACGAAACCGGTCGCTTCGGGGTGGGCTATGAACGTATCGACCCCGGCTACCGGACACTGGGAGCCTATTTTTTCGCAAACGACCTGGAAAACATTACGGTAAATGCATCCCGGTCTTTATGGAAGAATAAAATGAGTCTGAGCATGAGCGTGGGATACGAACACGACGACCTGGCAAAAAGCAAAGCCAGCGCTTCGTCCCGGATTGTGGCGTCGGGCAATATTACAATGACTTTCAGCGAGCGGATAAATGCAAATCTTTCCTATTCCAATTTCCAGACCCATACCAATGTCAGGTCAAATTTCGACCTGATCAACCAGGAGAATAACCTGGACAGGCTGGATACGCTGAACTTTGTACAGCTGAGCCAGTCGGCCAGCCTGAACCTGAACGTTGTTACCCGGAAAAACGAAGCGCAGCTGCATAACCTGAATATGAACCTGTCGTATCAGGACGCGGCCAACAGGCAGGGAGGCGTTTATCATCCGGGCAGCGTCACGGAAATGATCAATGCAGGGACTTCCTATTCCTGGACTTTCCTGAAATCGGGACTGTCGTTGAACGGAGCCTTAAATCTTAACAACAGCAGGATATTAAACGGCAACACCCTGACCTGGGGGCCTGTGTTGGGCATATCGTCCCGCCTGCTGAAAAAGAAAGTCAACCTGTCGGGCTCTTTGTCTTATAATTCAGGTCATTTGGAAGGTGTGAAACAAAACGAAGTTTTCATGTGCCGGATAAACAGTTCCTATTCGCCCGTACAGCGGCACAGCTTTACTCTGGCTTGCAATTTCCAGTGGCGGTCGGTTTTAAACAGGCCGGCAACGAACAGTTCAATACTTACTGCCGGATATTCGTGCAGTTTTTGAAACAGACAATTGAAAACAGTATTCAATAAAAACAGTCAGATATTTTTTAACTAACAAATTATACCTAATTAAAATGAAAAAACTATTATTTGTATGTATGGCATTATCGCTGCCACTGATTTTTTCAGCATGTTCGAATGATGACGACGAAAAGGTTAACAACTCCATCGTCGGAACCTGGAAATTCAAGGATGTCGTAGCCGGTGAAATTCAGACCAATAGTCCGGCAGACAGAGATAAAATCGCCAAGTGGGTAACGGATCGGGCTAGAAATAGTTTTGGCAATCGCATTTATACATTTGCCGCCAATGGAGCCTTGCAATTAAAAGATTCGGAAGAGACCGATACCGGAACTTATACATTTGAAGACGGAACTTTGATGCTAGTCTGGGGAAACCCTGTCGACGATGACAATGACGTTTATAAAGGCACGGTCGAAAACGACATACTCGTCATTGAAGATGATTTTACGAAATATTGTAATGGACTGGAACTGGAACTGGACGAACTAATCAATCTTGGACTGGGAAATCCAACAGACTTTGAAGCCACGAAAGTCACGGCCAGAATGAGCTTCAGCAGGCAATAAGACACAGAGAATTTAATTACCTGAATATTTGACTGTTACAATAAATGGCCGGAGTTAACAGGATTGGCCTGTTTGCTCCGGCTGTTTTCATATTGCCCGGTCGTCCTTTGTTTACAGTCAATAATCTGATATACAACAAAGTATCTTCAAAAATAAAACTACAACTTTATTTCTGATTTTCAATCAAATATTTTTCAATAATTCCTCTGCGGACATTTCCATTTTTGAAAACGCAAACAGTTTTTTACCCAAATCCTTCAACGAAGCGCCG
>JAISSD010000220.1 GCA_031273295.1 Prevotella sp. | reverse complement strand
CCCGGTGAAGAACTCCCTGCAAAATCGTAGTCGCCATACTTCTTGAAGTCCGGCTCGCTCTGCGTGGCTATCCACAATTCAAACTCCTTGAACAAACCGTTGGAGCCGCTCGTTCTGGGATAGTAAACAAGATAATCCATTGCGGTCGCGTTTTCAAAATTATAGGTCAGCGTAACCGGAAAATAATCCACGTCGCCCCATGGCGAATGGTACATGGTGCTCATGTCGCCGTCGAACGACTTGTCTATGTTTTCACCATTATGATATGACGAGGCTGTCCCGCTCTTTACGCTTATCTTTATATCGTCTTTCACCTCGCCGGTATTCAGTTTCCTGCCACTCTGGAATACCGTGACGGTCTTCTTTATTTCATCGCCCTGTACGGCGACGTTTGTCGCCCGTGTTTCGGAATCCGGATTGGCGGTTACGGAAACGGTCAATACGCCATTACTGTACGAGACCGTGCACCAGTTGTCGAGAACGCTGCACGCAACGTCTTTTGTATTCGTGATCACATTTACGGACGAGACGGACGAGTTGTACGGGAAATCCAGCCGTGTCGCCGAAATTTCCAGAGACGGCTTGTCGGCCGGTTCCAGCTCGATCTCGTCTTTGCCGCAAGAACCAAAGAGTAGCAGCATGATGTAAAGGCAGGCTATTTTAGTAGAATGTTTCATAATATATCGCTTGTTGATTTTCTGATTTTTTATTGTCGCAAATACTTTTGTGCAGGAATACGCTATGAAGCCGGGTTCGGGATAAGGATCAGTGAAAAAAGCGTCAATATAATTTATCCTTTTTCTGTCTGGTGATTCGCTTCGAATTGGAAAACCTCCGTGATTTTTTATATATGCAAGTCTTTTATATTTAATTGATTATCCCTGTCCAGTTATTATATAACGCATGGAATTCATCTGTTCATGCGTCTTTTAACCGTATATCTTCCATGCGCAAAACCATGCCGTGCACAATATAAGAGGGAAAAGCCATGAAAAGGATAACATAAGATCACATCATTCCCCAATCATGGCTTTTCCCGTAAAATAATGATTAAGTCACTTTATCACAGGTCGTCATCGTTATGTTCGGGATCGTAAACAATCTCCTCGGATTCATACAGCCAGAAGTCTGCCATAGTGAAGAAGATCGTGCTTGCTGCCGTACCGGTGTTATTGGTGGTTCGCAGTACGCTAAACCGGATATGCTTTGGCTGGAAAAATCCCCTTAAATCAATAGGATCAGAATTATACTCCGAACCGGACCCATTGGGAAGCCCCTGATCGATTGTCTTCAAATGGGTGAAATTCGTGTTGTCTTCGCTAATCTCTATCTTTATCTCTTGAGGTTTGTTCGCGGTATTTGCCCGGTTTCTATATGCGAACTTGAAGAAATCTCTTGTCAATGGCGCATCCAGATTCACCTGAATGTAATGTACATCGCCGGGTTGAGGCGTCGGACTCCACGTGGAATGAAAATAGGTGGCGCCATCTCCGTCCAGAAGCGCAGGAAGCCCTCCTCCGTCGTTTGTTTGCACTGCATTGCCATAAAGATTGTCTATCGTCAAGGTTACCTGATAATCATTTTTTGTTGTGACCGCCGGCACCGGAATACAACTTCTCTTAATGTCATGCACATTGCCGCTTGGCGTTCCGGTGATGCTGTAGGTCTCCATGCTAAACGTGTAATCTCCGAATCTGTTCAGCAAATTTTCTATGAGCAGACTGTCGGTGTAGACACTCGACAGCTTGATTACCTCCTTGCCGGTCCACAGGTCCTTGTAGCTTATCCGCACATAGCGGTAGCTCGAATCGGCAGGTACGTCCCATCTCAACATAATAGCGCCTTCACGGGCTTCGGCTGTGATATTGGAGATGTCACCCGGTATAATCGTTTCCCCGTCATTGTTGTCGCAGGACAGGATGGAAAACAGGGAAACAAACATTATGCTCCAAAATAAAATATTTTTTTTCATATTTTTTTTCATCGTAATTTATTTTTATACTTGGTTACCACCTCTCGTTTTGAGTCATTTTGGGATTCTTGTCTATCTCGGTTTGCGGGATGGGGAAGAAATACATCTTGTCGTCCCAAACACGTTCTTCCAGTACGAAAGACTCGTTCCAGAAACCTTCGTTTTCGGCTTTGTAGACGTCCAGACCGTGTTTCGGGCCTCCTTCGCGTTCGGCAATCAGCCAGCGGCGGTTGTCATAATAGCGGTGTCCTTCAAAGGCAAGTTCGATTTCCCGCTCGCGATGAATTAGTTGCCGCAGCTTGGCGGTGGTTAGATCGGCGGCGGCGTAGGCGTCTTTTACTTTCGGTATCTGCACCCTTTCGC
Source organism: Prevotella sp. (assembly GCA_031273295.1). GTDB lineage: Bacteria > Bacteroidota > Bacteroidia > Bacteroidales > Dysgonomonadaceae > Dysgonomonas. Next base: position 7,244 of record JAISSD010000220.1, on the reverse strand, counting down.
GTATTTTATCCCAATAGGTAAAGACCTCCGCGCTACTGGCCGGATTCCCGTTCAGGGCGGCGTATTCAAAAGCGGCCTCGGTATAGTTCAAATACAATTCTGCCAAACGGAAAGTGCTTACCGCACAATCCCCTTTGGAGCTGGCGTCGGCTGTCTTGCCGGTGAATTTTATCACCAGAAACCCGGTGTTGCAATAGTCCCTGCCCGTCATTTTATCGCGACCGTCTCTGCCAGCGCCGTTGAATGGCCTGAACCATGCCCTGTCGTCAAATGCCGACGCATTCTTGTAAGACCAGCGTTGGTTGGTGGCCTCGGTTTGATTGCCGGTTACCGCATAGGAATATTGCCCCGGAAACAGGATGTTGGCGTAGAAACGGGGGTCTCTCTTTTTATATTTCCGGGGAATGGAGATGGTCTTGCCGTCGGCAGAATAGCTATCCATCTGCGTAATGGCAAGCCCCTGATAGTCGCTGTCATCTTCGGGCAAGCGTCCGTTAGCCATGAAATATTCATTCACGTGCTCTATCAAGGGGCATACGCCCGAATAGCCCGACCACGACAATGGCAAACTGTGATCCCTCATGGATGTTGTGGTGAAATTTTGCCGGTAAAACACATTCTCCTTATTGGGTGCTCCGCCGCGTGAATAGGTCATCACATTCCAGTAAGCCGAATAACCGTTCTTTGCCTGATTGGTACCTGTGGTCACATCATCCGGCATAAACAGTCCAAGTCCGGCGTTTTCGCAGACTTCGATCGCTTCCGCCGCCACATCTATTGCCTTTTTCCACTTTTCGGCGGATGCGGTTGTACTTATCAGAGGCTCTCCATCTACGGTTTTCGGATTCAAATAGGAATAATCCTTGTTTGTGTCGGGATTCTTCATTCCGTTGTACAACGGGCTTGCGGCGTAAAGCCAAAGACGCGCCTGTAAAAACTTGGCGGCAGCTTTGCTGGCGCGTCCCGCACGCTCGTTCGACGAGAAAGTATAGAACAGGTCCAGGTGACTGTATGCCAGTTCAAGCAATCCGTCTATATGCCCGACACACGCGTCGAAAGAAGCGCGGGAAATTCCGTCTTCCTCTGCTTGATTGGGGTCGTATACCCTGTCTATGACAGGCACGGGGCCATAGAAAGTCAGCAACTTAAAGTAGTAGTAGGCTTGCAGGAAGTAGGCCTCGCCCTTCCACCAGCGCCTCTCTTCGTCCGTCAGCTTGGGATCCTTGCATTCGTCGATCCGATCAAGAAAATACAAGGCCAGACGGATGGCCTGATAGTAACGTTTCCACTGGGTTTTGCTGCTACCATCCCGAAAGATTGGATTGGACGGGCTATACAGTCCCATATCCTTGTAGTGGGGGCCGTAATTGGACCAGTTAAAATCCACATCGTCGCCGGCAATACCCGGGTCGGTGGTGTAGTCCGCAGATGGATAGACGTTGATGGGTTGCGGCTGGTCGTAATAGATTTGCGTCAATACCCGTACCACGTCGTCTTTGCTCTCAAACAATACGGCTTCGCTCAATATTTCGTCGGGCACCTGATCCAGAAAATCGGCACAGGACGAAAACGTAAACAGCATCGTGATGTATAATAATAAATTCTTTATATGTTTCATATTCTTGTCTCCTTCTTAAAATTTAACTTCAACTCCCATGTTCAATACCCGTTGGATGGGATAGTATGCGCCGTTGCTGCTTTTCGATTCGGCGTCCCACCATTTGAACGGCGAGAGCGTAAATAGATTCAGCCCGTTGGCATAGACACGGATGCTACCGATGCCCCAGCTTTTCACCAGTCCTGTAGGAAGCGAGTAGCCCACCTCCGCTTGTTTCAAACGGATATACCTGCCGTTTTGCAACCATTTGTCGGAATTGGCATAATTGTTAGACTGGGTACCGATGCCCAAACGGGGAAATGCGGCGTTCAAGTCGGGATTGTCTTCCGTCCAGTAGTTGTCTACTATAAAGGAATAGATGTTTCCCCTGTTGTCCTCCTCAAAAACCTTGGGAATGGCAAAGAACGAAACCCTGTCGGCTCCCTGGAAGAGCAATGAAAGGTCGAAGCCCTTGTAGACGGCGCCGAGGCCCAGTCCGTAGGTCACTTCGGGCACGCTGGGGTATCCCATGAATACCCTGTCGAACTCGTCTATCACATTATCGCCGTTTATATCCTTGTATTTGATGTCGCCGGCCTTCGGGGTACCGAGGGCGCTTTGTGAAGGACTGTTCTGTACATGGGCGTCGTCGATGAAATAACCGTCGGAGATATAGCCCATCAGACTGTTGTGCGGACGTCCGATCTTCGACTGGTATTCGTATTTCTTGGTTTCCTCGCCGTTGGCCAGAATTTTGTTGCGCGCAAACGAGAAAGTAGCTTTGGCGTTTAGCGACAGGTCTTTGTTGACGCTCTTCGTGTATTCAAGAAATCCGTCGAAGCCTCTGTTTTCCATCTCGCCCACATTGGCGTATGGCGTTACTGAAAGTCCGTACAGGTCGGAAATATTGGCTACCTGCGTCCAGATGTTTGTTCGCTTTTCGTAAAAGGCGTCAAACTGTAGGTTGAAGTCTTTCAGGAATCGCAGTTCGAGTCCGGCGTCCGTCTTTGCGGCTTCTTCCCACATTGCGGAAGCCACTCCGTCGTAGGTGAAGTTAATGCCCTTGCCGTAACCGTAACCATAACCGTTGTTGGTACCGAAACCGACATTGCTGTCGACTTGTTCCACACGGCTCATGTAGACAAAGCGTTGCCGGTTATTGCTGGTATCGTAGAGATTGTCGTTACCTACCGTACCGTGCGAAAGGCGAATCTTCAAGTAATTAACCGCAGGCTTCAGAAAATCCATGAAGGGTTCTTCTGTTGGCACCCATCCGACGGCATAGGCAGGGAAGAAACCGTAGCGGTTACCTTTTGCGAAATTTTCTGAACCGTTGTATCCAAAGTTGAACTCGGCGAAGTACTTGTTGTTGAAAGAGTAGCTGCTTCGTCCCGTAACGCCCTGGTTGCGCCTCGGCACCGACGAATAGAGGTTACTCTCCGTCGGGAACTGCTTGTCGCTTTGATTGTAAAGGAACAGTCCGCCCACGGAGTGCGGCCCGAACTCGCGATTGTATACCAGCTGAGCCTCCATGTATACAGTCCGGTCCATTGTAGTGGTACCGATTTCACGCGTCAGGTAATCGTGGTAGGAATTGTCGGTGGGTTGCATGTCCTGATATTCATACTCTCCTGTTTCCGCATTCTTGCTGATCCGGTAGGGGCGCGGCTTCATAATTCTTTTAACCGTGCCGTAAGAATAGGAATCGAACGAGAACAACCCTTTTGCCTGTAGACCGGGCGTGATGGCGGAAAGATCCTGACTGATCGAAAAGTTCGATTGCATGGTGGTGCGATGCTCCGTCGTGGTACCCGAACGAGCCAACAGTTGATAGGGGTTGCGTCCTGCCGTGGAGAACGGATCGCTTGGAATCTTGGTCGGGTCGGGGTAGGTCATCGGCAGGAACACCGGCGAGGTGTTGCGGATGTAACTGAAAATGGTACTGGTTCCTTCACCCGGGTAGTTGCGGTCTTCCAGAATGGCGCTGATTCCCAGTTTCAGCAGGGTGGTTTTGGTTATGTTGGCGTCGACGTTTGTACGGAAGTTGTAACGCGTGGTGGTGATGTTGTTGTTGAAACTCACTCCTTCGTCGAACTTCTTGAACATACCGTTCTGGTTGAGTACCGAAGCCGCCACAAAGTAGCGAATGCTTTCTCCACCGCCCGACACGTTCAGATTTATCCTTTCGGTCGGATTCCAGTTGGTGATTAGCTCGTCCATCCAGTTCACGTTGGGATAGAGGTAGGGGTCGTAGCCGCTGATGGTGCGGTCAATCTGCTCCTGCGTATAAAATGCAGGACGTCCTTGATTTCTGTATGCCTCGTTTTGCATACGCATAAAGGTAGGCCCGTCGGCAAAGTCCGGCAAATCTACCGGTGCGGAGAATCCTATTTCGGTGCGGAGATTGATGCGCGGTTTGCCTGCGCTACCCGATTTGGTGGTTATCAGTACCACGCCATTACCGCCGCGTACACCGTAAACGGCTGTTGCCGTAGCATCCTTCAGGATGGTAAAATCGGCGATTTCTTCGGGGTCGATGTTGTCGAGGCTGCGCTCGATGCCGTCTACCAGTACAAGTGGCGTCGCGGTACCTGTAAAGGTATTCACGCCACGTATCCAGAATGTGGCGCCGTCATATCCGGGTTCTCCGGAACCTTGCACGGCTACTACTCCGGCCAACCGTCCGGCCAGCGAAGTCGATAACGTACGGGTGGGTTGTCGCAATTGGGCCGGCTGTATCCGGTCTACCGAGCCGATGATGCTGCCTTTTTTCTGTGTCGAGTAACCGACTACCACCACTTCGTCGAGCGCCGTCACATCCTCTTCCATCGGAATCATGAGGACTTTCTGGTTTTTGATCTCGACTTCCTTGCTTTTGAATCCGATCAGTGAAACGACCAACACTCCGTTTTTGGTATCCGGAACCTGCAGTGCAAATTTTCCATCCGAGTCTGCCATAACGGAAACATTGTTCTGTCCCTTAAAATTAACAGTGGCTCCGGCCAGGGGTTCTCCGTTTTTGGAGTCGATGACGGATCCCGACACAATTCCCCGGTTTGCCTGCTGATTGCCATCCGTTGACGCGTCGGAACTGTCGGTCGTCATTTTGGATATGTAAATCTGCCTGTCCGATATGGTATACGTGTCGCCTGTGTTTTTAAGCACTTCGTCCAGTATTTTATCCACAGTCTGGTTTTCAACATCCACAGAGACCTTTTTATTTACGTCCAGGACATTGTCATAATAGAAAAAGATGTATTCGCTCTGTTTTTCTATCCTGGAAAACGCTTCCTTTATAGTCCCGTTGTTTAATTTCAGAGACAGGCGCGTTGTTTGCGAATAGCTGTTTACGGCGAAAACCGCTCCTATTCCGGTTAACAGAAATAAAACCGTTAATTTCATGACCCGGAGCGCTTTCGTAATATTAATTTTTTTTATATTGTATTCATTTGTTTTTGTCATACCTTTATAAGGATTTAATGATTAAACTCACAGTTTTTAATTTAACGTTAAATCGTATAATTGGGTGATATTACCAGTATCATCCAATTTTTTTATTTTTTCTTCAGGTTTTTTCCATAGGCATTCATTTATTACAGGGTTATTATTCATATAAAACAAAAAATCCTTCCGCAGATAATTGATTTTATAATTATCCGTGGAAAGATCCTTTAAATTTTTTTTCGTATATTTCAGGCGGGTATTCTCTCTCTCTCTCTCTCTCTCTCTCTCTCTCTAACAAAAGGCGGCTAACTTCCAAATTTCCAGAAGGAAAGATAGAAAGAAAAACTGTAGTATTTTGACTTTTTAACTGCATACGGGTTAAGAAAAAGAACCGGCGTTTATACCTTTGTTTTGTGATTTTTTAAAATTATACAAATTAAATTGTATTTACAAATATCAGGGGCTATATTTTATTGCATACCTGCCGTTTTCGGAATGAAACAGGACGGGCGCCGTATATGTCAATCCTGTCAGAACATCTTTCAACTCGCTTTTCAAATCAAGTTTTCCCGAACACCGGAGATCGCCCGACATGCCGTCATATTCTATATTTATTCCATAGTATGCGGACAAACGCTCCAGAATGTCCCCTAACCTTTCATTTTTAAACAGATACATGCCGTCTTTCCACGATATGTATTTATAGACGTCCACATCCGTTATTCTGTTTTCCCCCTTGTTGTGTTCATACATCCTGTCCGGAGACAAGGATATTTCCCCCTTTTCCCCGTGAACGCTTATTTTAACGGAACCCGAAACCAGTACTACCCGCCGCACGGAATCCGATTCGCGGGCCGTCACATTAAATGCCGTTCCCAGTACCCGAACTCCGATATCTTTCGTCTTAACGCTAAACGGACGATTACTGTCGGGGGACACTTCCAGGTATATTTCTCCATCCACATATATTTCCCGTTCCCTTTCACTGAATTCAACCGGATAAACAACCCGGGAGCCTGCATTTACCCAAACTCTTGTCCCTTCGGAGAAAGTCAGCACGGATCGTTTTCCATTGGGAACCGTCAACTGGTTGTAACCTGTTACCCTTTCCGCAGAGACGGCTTCGCCCTTTACCTGTACGCCTGTGGTACCGTAGGTAATCTCCGATTCCCTGTCCCGGATCGTGACCAGTCTGTCTTCCGACAGGACAAGCTGCACGTCGCCCGAATTCATGCCAGCCGCTTGGAACTGCCCGGCAAAAGCGTAAATATCCTGTTCTACGGCATTGCCGCGATTAAGGAACACGGCGACCAACGCCAGCGCCACTACGGCAGCCACGCTTGCACCCGCTACATACAAACGTCTGGAAAGACTCCCCAATCTTGCGGATTTCCGGGTATTGACGCCGGCCCAGATGTCCGTAATTTCCTTGTCGGAAAGAGAATCGCCGGATACCGGTACCGATTCCACACAGAGCCTGGCTGAATTGTAACTCTGCAAATTATCCCCGTTTTCCCGTATGAATTTACGCCAAAACGCCCTGCTCTCTTCTGTCGGTTGCCTGACGGAAGAAATAAAAAACTCGTCGTTGAGAAAATCTTCAAAAGAATAATCCCTGTAGTTTTTACCGGCTATTTTATTTTGTATATTTTGCATATCGTTATTAATAGAACACATTAAGGGTGCATTTGGTACTCACTTTTTTCAATAAAAATTTCCACTTTTTTTTGTAAAATTGTTAACATGTTGATTTGCAGTGAAATAAAAATTCACTTTTTTTTTGCCTGATTGAATATTCACTTTATTTTCATACATTTGATCTTATTTATTGTATCGGCATATCAAATTGACAGTTTTAAATGGAAAAAGATACCTTGAACGACGAATCCTTACTGTGGAACAGCTTCCTGTCGGGTGACAGCGACGCCGGCTCGCAGATATACAGGCAGTACGTCCAAATCCTTTTTAAATACGGACTGCAATTCACATCCGACAGGGAACTGGTAAAAGACTGCATCCAGGATCTGTTTGAAAAAATACATAAAAACAGGAACAGGCTGGTTCAAACCGGCAACATAAAACTGTATCTTTTTATAATCCTGAAAAACGGATTGATCAATGCCCTGAAAAGGAAAAGGCGTCATGTGGAAGTATCCGGACTGGAGGAATACGAATTTGCCGCATTGGAAAATCCCGGTGAAAA
>JAISSD010000192.1 GCA_031273295.1 Prevotella sp. | reverse complement strand
CCTGGCAAATGGATAGAAATAATAAGGATGCTAAAATCAATTGGCAGTTTACTAATGATACCGCTCGTATTAAGCTCAAAAAACTTTATCCGACAATTTTATATTGACGTGACACTAGTACTACAAATTACGAATCTGTTTTAGAATCAGCAAACCCGCCATCAGGCGAACCGGTTTGACCCAAGCGCCTTTCTTCCCGTTGTAAAGCGGGTGGAAAATTCAATCAACCCGGTCCAAGTCCACTTCGTTTGCCGGTTGATAAAGCGGACGCCTCAAATCCAAACTGTCACCCGGGAAAAAAACAAACTTTGTTGATGATCTTTTGCGGGAAACTTTGCGAACTTTGCGGTTACAAAGAAACTGTTATGAATTAAATTTGCCATTATATTTTTAATATATTGTAAAACAGGTATTTATGATGTGACAATCGTCATATTATTCAGGAACAGTTCCTTTGTTGACAATCTTCCCTATTCGATTTTGATATGGCTTTTTTGCAAGATTTACGATATCAGGATACGCTTTCCTGTTAATATACCCAAGCATTTCCATGTTTATTTCATTGATATACAAATGATTGTTCGATTTTTAACAAGCGACTATTTATTTTTGCCGACACAGTTTAATTTACAGTTTCTTGCGGACAACTCGAATATCCTTTATTTTAATTCTTTGTATAAGTTTCCAATTCATTAACCAATTCCCTTGATTCCAGTCGTATGATTGTATCGTCCGAGTCTGAATTTCCAAAGTCAAAAAGGCTGATGCATCCATACCAAACGAGTCGGCTATCTATAATAATGAATTTCTGATAAATATCCGGTTTTTGTACGATCGTCAATTTTGATTGAAGGGTCTCAATACATTTTCTTATCCGTCCTTGTTCTCCGTATGATTCTATCGGGCGAGTAATGACGGTAATCGAAATGCCTGCTTGTAGAGGTGTTTTTAGCCATTCAAGTACCAAGTTGAGTTGTTTTTTCCGAATAAAAGGACTTGCTATCAAAATTTCTTTCTTTGCTTCTGCAAAATCATTTCTTATAGCCGGCACAAAAGTATCGCAGTCGTAAATCATACTGATTCTATCCGGTTCATTCTTTGAGGATAAGATTTTATATCCAATTTGAGCATAACCTGTTAGCCGTTTGTGGTACATCCGCTCCAAGACAGGAATATGAATATCCACATAATCATAAACGATTACATCCTGTTTGCCGGGATATTCACGGTGTAATCGCCCTGCATATTGAGCCAATGTTCCTTTCCAGGCAATCGGAGAAGCGAGAAACAGGGTATCCAAGCGTGGATAATCGAATCCCTCCCCAATATATTTCCCCGTAGCGATTATAATGAGCCCTTCTTCTTGCGGAACAGCTGCCAATGATCCAGCCATTCTGTTTTTTACTTTTGCCGAATCAGCTCCAACAAATGTGATAATATGCGCATTTGTTTTACTTTCAAGAATAGCAGCTAATTGCATGACATGTTCTTTCCGCTGAGTGAGAATAACAGGCGTTCTACCGTTTATTACGGCTTCTTGTACGTCTGCTGCTATTTGTCGATTGCGGAGTTCATCCCCTGCAAGAGTCGCATATATTTTCGTAATATGCCAATCGGATTCATTTTTTATCAAAGACTTTTTTAATCCGGTAAAGCATGGTATGACATAATGCTCGAAATTTCGTTTGACAGCTTGTTCCTTTGCGCTGACACTATATCGTATCGGTCCGCATTGCATAAAAGTAACCGGATGTTGTCCGTCTTGCCGTTTGGGAGTCGCTGTCAATCCATAAACATACCTGGCATCCGTTTCTCCAAGAACTTTCTCGTAATTAAGCGAAGAAGCATGGTGGCATTCATCAATAATCACCATACCATAATTTTTTACAATCTCGTCCACCTCATCCTTATGTACCAAGCTTTGGACAAGCGCTATGTCTATAATACCGGACAAAGTGTTTTTTCCCGAACCTATTTGTCCAATAACAGACCTGATCTTATTCCGTCCCCGTTTCTTCTCCGGTTCCGGTAAAGATTCATTTATTTCAAGAAACTGTTCCAATGATTTCTTCCATTGATCACACAAGGTTTGTAAATGAACTAAAATCAAGGTATTGCATTTTCTATTTGCAATAAGTGAAGCGCCTATAACCGTTTTCCCAAAAGCTGTCGGAACGGATAATATACCGTTCTCGTACTGCAGTAAAGCATCTGTTGCCGATTGCTGTTCTTCCCGAAGAGTTCCCTTGAAACAAGCTTCAACAGGTCTCCCATTATTTTGTTTGTTATCAAAGACATGCCTTATGTTGGAGTTTTCAAGTAACTGAACGAGAGCAAAACGGCAACCTCTTGGAATACCGATATACTTATCTGTTTCATTCAACGAGTAAATGATTCTCGGAATACCATAGGTGGACATTCGCATCTTCTGCGTTTTATAAAACACCGGATTCTGAAATGCAGCCAACCGTTTGATGCGACTAAGTGCACGCGGACTTATTCCTTCTTTGGGAATATATAACCGGTTTGCTTCAACAATGATTAGGTGTTCCGGAAAATCATTCTTCTCAAAAATATTTTCCAGCCTTTTACTTTCCCAAGGCTTGGTTGTATTTTCTTCATCGTTTTCCGGATTTCCAAATTCGCCCAATCCATTCCCTTCGCACAGTCTGACAAGCAAATCTTCGACTTCTTCCAAACTCATTTTCCTGATAGAATTCAGATAAGCCCATTGATCGGAATAACTTTCGAAGTTTTGATCAATAAATTCACTGTTCCCGTTTTCACGGGCACCTCCTTGTAGTGGTAAAGCAATCAGGTTGCCAAAGCCTCCTTTAGGCATAAAATCCTGATTCGGAAACATTCGGTCATACGAAGTGAAGCGTATTTCATGCCTGACCGTCATGGCCTTTGTTAAAAGCGCATTTCCCAGTTTCCGGGCAGAAGCTGCCGGGACAGGTTCTCTGAAAAATATCCATGCATGGGATCCATTCCCCGAACGGGATCGTTCTATGGCGACCGGAATATTGTGCATGTTGCATACCGATCGGAATGTGGCTATATCTTCTTTCCATTTCTCTTTGTCAAAATCAACGGCAAGAAACAGGCAGCTATCGTCCTGCAAAAGCGGGTAAATGCCGGCAATTCCGGCGCCATGCTCATCTTTATTCCGAAGATGGTTATTGATAATTTCTTTTGTTAAAGGTAATAAATCCCGATTGGCGCAATCTTTACACTTAATACGCGTTCTATCGCAAAGTCCTTTTACCCATTCGTTTTTACATGCCGGAATATAATAACCGCTTTCATGCTTTTTACTGTAACAGCGTTTGGCATACACATCTGTCCGCCCTCGGAACAACGATTGAAACAACTTTATCTTTTCATCGGGGGTATTGTATTTGTTTATTGAGGATTTGGAAACAGTTTCCATGTGATTATTCTGTTCCGGAATGCCCGGTAATTGAATTGTCTCTTTCGGAACAGGATTCCGAGGCAAATTCAACATTTCCCGAAATCTCTCATTTTCAGCAAGCAACTCAAGATTCCGGGCTTCCAGTTCAGCAATTCGTTTTAACAATTCGAGTTCGGACATGTGGTATCAATTTATTATTATATCACACTTCTCTTTCCTGTTTTCGTCTTCCTGATCCAGTTACTGACATAAATGTGATCTTCATCTTGAATCTGTTTAAGAAATACTGTTGATAAATATACGAATTTCATTATAGTGTTAGTTGCATATCAACATTTTATTTTCAATTCCACTCATAATTTTGAATATTCGTTACAGGTATTTGTATAAATCGATTGCAAAACAACTGTTCGGGAAATTCATTCCGTAAATGCTCCCTGACATAAAACAGATAACAATGCTGTAATTCCGGAAGCCTCCGAAATAGAAACAGGGCATGACAGTCATTGTTTAGCTCAGTCGGTTTTCAATCCACTGTCGAACATTTCGCAGGAACAATTATAGAGCTTTTTGCCGTCGGCAGAAAGTGCCTGGCGTTTTTTTACTTCCTGATCGGATTCTTTGCGGGAAACTTCGCGAAATTTGCGGTTACAATGTATCTCTTTGAACGCAAAAGAACGCAAAGAAAGCGCAGAGTACGCAAAAGAAAAAAATACACATCATTCCTTGCATATACCGTACATTATTGCGTACATTTGCATTAAACTTAAAATTGATCTATTATGATAGTTATTAGTCCTACAGAATTAAGAAACAATCAAAAGAAATATCTCGACCTGGCAGAGAAAGAAGAAGTTGTTATAAAAAGAGGCTCAAAGCTCATATATCTTGTAGTAGAAGAGCGTACTGTCACGGACGAGGATACGACGCGGGGTATATCCGCAGAGGATTGAAGCCCTGAAACTAGAACGGGAATAATAAAGGCAACACCAGTATCATCACAATCCCCATGATTATTTGCAACGGCAATCCCACCTTTACATAATCCATAAAAGTATAACGCCCTGCGCTCATTACCAACGCATTTGGCGGAGTAGAAAAGGGTGAGGCGAAGCACATGCTTGCGGCTACAGCCACTGCAAACAGGAAAGGGTAAGGGCTGATATTCACGTCGATCGCGGCCTTGAGAGCAATAGGCGTAAACAATACGGCCGTCGCGGTATTGCTTATAAACATGGTAAGCAAAGAAGTGCAGAAGTATATTCCGGCTAACAAGGCATAAGGGCCCAAATCGCCCAGCTTGCCGACCAACCCGCCGGAAATTAAAGTATCTACCCCTGTATTCTGAAATGCAGTGGACATGGGGAGCATGGCTCCAATCAGGACGACACTTTCCCAGTTGATACTACTGTAAGCCTCTTCCACATTGCGTAAACATCCTGTGACGACCATCGCGATAGCCGCGAGTAAAATAGCTATCACCGACGGCACAAGTTCGAATACCATGGCTATCACCATCAACAACATAATCCCGGCAGCCACAGGAGCCTTCTGATCCAATGTCACCTTTGCGGCTTCCTTTAACGGCTGCCCCACAAGCACAAGATCGTCTTGCCTGTCGCCAAGATCTGCCAGGTCTTTCCATGCGCCCTGTATCAATAGCGCATCGCCCGAATGCAACTTTACATTCCTTATGTCATGCATGCGGTATTCATTTTGCCGCTGGATACCGAGTACATTCACATTGTATTCTTCCCGGAACCGAATATCCGAAATAGTACGGTTTACAAGTTTCGACTTGGGCATGATAAATATTTCCGCAATGCCCGATTCCTGAATACCGGCAAAAGGATATTCCCCGTCGGTTTTTTCCAGTTCTAATTGATTTTCGGATGCAAACCTTTCTATATCTTCCATGCTTCCATGACAATACAATATGTCGCCTTTCCTGATTGCGGATTTAGGCCCCGCGACCTCTTCAATTATCTTCTTCCCGAATCCGGAGATACCGACTTTTCGAACTATTTTACTGATGCTTACATTATAACGGGCCGCTATTTTCAGTTCCGCCAAAGTCTTGTTTAACAGAGAGGCGGCATTATGGACTTCTATCTTGTACGACTGTTGTTGCAACCGGTACTCCCTGGCCAATTCGACCAGTGATTTTCCCTGTTTTTTCTTTGCGGCAGACGCATCGCTTTTGGAGATCAGCAGTTTACTCATAAAAAACAGAATAACTACACCGACGCCCAGCGCGACACAGCCGACAGGAGCAAAAGAAAAGAATGAAAGCGCCTCATATCCCGCATCTGTCAAAGCGTTGTTGATAACCAGATTGGGCGGGGTACTGATCAGCGTGAACATCCCCATACTGCTTGCAAATGCCAATGGCATAAGATACCTGCGCGGGTTTATATTGGCTCCGGTAGCCATGCTTACAATAATGGGCAGCATTACGGCCACAGTTCCCGTGTTACTCACAAATGCGCCAATGGAAGCCGTCACAAGCATTACCAGAATAAATAATTTGTTTTCGTTGCTACCTGCCGTTTGCAATATTTTACTGCTGATCACCCTGGCTAATCCCGTACGGAAAATACCTGCTCCCACAACGAATAGCCCTATCATCATAATGACAACAGGGTTGGCGAATCCGGCCAAAGCTTCCGATGTATCCAGTATTCCAAAAAGAACCAAAGCCAATAAGGCGCATACAGCCACAAGATCGGAACGGACGTTTCCCCTCATAAAGAAAACCGACGCCGTAACCAGAATAGCCAGCGTGATGTTGACAGGAGACAGCAAGTTTGATAATTCCATATTAAAAAAATATTTAACAGTCTTTTTTCCCTGAATCCGTTTAAATTTTTCAAGAAACAATTTCCCGATCGAAACAAACCCGGATAAAAACATGTGATCTATAAGCGTGTAGAAAACACACACACCCTGACAAATCAATCAAGACCGCGAAAAGAACAACAGAAATCAATTCGAAGCTTAAAAGAATGTGTATCTTTCGAGAAAAAAGTTCTTGTGAAACAATTCTGTAGCCTTGACATATGCAAAGATAGCGTCTTTATGTATACAGGCATGAAAAATAAACAAATTATAACAGGACATATCAAGGTGATTGAATCTTGTAGCTCGCATCCCGTCAGGAATATTTTTTGAAACGAGCATGCAAAACTTGCGCCAAAGAACATGAAACAAGGTTCGGCGGAGCCAATATGCCTGCGGGGACGACGCTTTTACACCGGCGACAATTTAAAATGCACCCTGTTTACCTGATTTTTTTAATAGCGATTCGCATTGGCAAATAAAAAAATAACCTTGTATTATAAATTTAAAATATTTGAGATATTTGAGATATGGATGCTGACGAGGATACAATTTCCAGGATTGTTGAAGTCCTGAAAAAAGAAGTAAAATATCCTGCACAAATGACTATTGACGAATTAAAGGAAGAAGTCATGCAGGGTGTTGAAGATGCGAAGAACGGGAAAGGCAAACCAATGGAACAAGTTTTTAAAGAAGCGGAAAAATGGCAGTAAATCACACGAATATTCTAACCGAAAACAGACATTCAGACATTCTCTTTGTGATATGGCTTGAAACTTATATCCGGCCGGATACAACAGTTATCAGCACAGTCATTAACAATATCAACAGCTACTTTTACATCCTGCAGTATTTCCTTGATCCTGTCAGTCCTATCCTCCGGAACAAATGCCAGTAATCCCGAATAAAATTCGGTTCGCTCCGTCTCTTTTTCGAAAGGAAAACAACGAACAATATGTCCTTCCGCATCCATTTCCACAACATGGTTTTTGAAATAAATACCGGGATAAATAAATGTATAATGTGAATAATAGCGTTTCATTCGGCATTCACCGCCTTTTTTGCCGGCTCGATATATCTTCCTCTGCGCGTCAAAGGACTTCTATCCGCCTTGTCTTTCAATATAACGGGACGATCGTCCATTTCCTTGTTATCTATCTGAATATTACGCACAGTATCCTCGTCCGGCTTATCCGCGGAAGATATTCCCGATACAGGAGCGGCGTCGGCTATTGAATCCTGATAACAAATATTATACAATATCACATCCGGCGATATACCCTTCACCTTGTTTTCCAGATGCACATAACCGGAGATATTTTCCAAAAGGCTATCGGCCAATTGCGGCTTCGCGAATGTATAGCGAACATTTTCCTCCACCGGAACAATTTCTTTCACCAATGTGTCTTTATAAATAAAGAAGATAGCGGCTTCGACTTTTTGCAAATGGCTCAAACCTTGCACATCGAATCTCAAGGAGAATTTTGCCAGATCGACTGTTTTTATTTTGGAGGAATCCATATTAAACGACATGGTCGGCATTTGCTCATTCAGAAAACAGAAAGGAGGTATCAGATAATCACGGGCATTTGATCCGGCCGGCATCATCGCGTTACCGGCCGCTCTCAAACGGGACGCCACCGAATCGTTTATCGTATTGTAGATCTCTATATTATCCGAATACCAAAGCAGGGAAGAATCAAGTTCCGCCCGGGTCATTTCATGCTTTTCGAGTATCCCGTTCAACAACGCATCCTTTTTTTCATCGGAACCAAAAGCCGAACCGCTGCGATATATTGCCTGAGCCAGTTGTATATCGTAAAGAACATCCGTCATCTTGTCTTCATGCACCACATAACGGGGCCTTCTTCCACACGAGCCAAGAAGTATTGCAATTGCCAGGATAATATAAATTACAGTACGCTGTTGCATGATCAGGCTTTCTCCTTTTTTTCCAAAGATACCGATAATGTTTTGCGATAGAAAACAAGAAGGATAAAAATTCCGACGGTAATGGCCGAATCCGCTATATTGAATACAGGACTGAAAAAGATGAAATTTTCGCCTCCCCATACCGGAAACCACGACGGGAACGTACTTTCAACAAGCGGGAAATAAAGCATATCCACTACATTGCCGTGAAGCCAGCCGGAATATCCTTCGCCAAACGGAACGAAAGACGCGACATGTCCCTGATAGCTGGCAGAGAATATTTCTCCATAAAATACGCTGTCGATAATATTACCGAACGCTCCCGCCAGAATAAGGGCGATACACGCGATGTAACCTTTTCTATAACCTTGCCTGACCAGTCCATACAGATAATAACCTATGAAGAAAATCGCCACGATACGGAACAACGAGAGGAACAGTTTTCCGCCCAACTGCCAACCGAAAGCCATACCGGGATTCTCCACAAAATGGATACTGAACCAATCGGCGATCTTTATCGATTCGTACAGAGACATGTGTGTTTTTACCCAGATTTTGAATGCCTGATCGGCAATTATAACCAATGTTATAACAAATATTGCCATCAATCCCCGATTCCTGTTATCCATATAATATCAATATAATTAATGTACCGGTTTCCGTAAAGAAAGCAAAGAAAAAACAGAAATATCAGTCATGTCCATTTTTCCGTTCCTTCCGTTTACCGCTTGTTTTTCCTGTATGAATATCCGCGTATTACCCAAGTTATATTTCAACTTCCTGAATTACAATCACATGCTCCGGTTTAGCTCGAATTTCTCAATATTCCGGTTCAAAGCATTATATCAAGTTCAGGTCTTGTAACGGATACTCGTTTTTTCCTGTTATTTTACCCGGCCGTTTTTAGCCTCTATACTTAGAGTAGCATGAGGGACAGCTCGCAGACGTTCTTTCGGTATCAATTTACCTGTCTCGCGGCAAATACCATAGGTTTTATTTTCGATGCGAATAAGCGCTGATTGCAGATTCTGGATAAACTTCATTTGGCGTTGCGCCAAGCGCCCGGCCTCTTCCTTCGACAATGTCGACGCGCCTTCTTCCAGCACTTTAAATGTAGGCGACGTATCGGTCACGTCATTACCGTCGGCATTGGTAATGGCCGCCCTCAATTCATCGTATTCTGTCCTGGCCTTGTTAAGTTTCTCGATAATAATATCACGGAATTCATTCAATTCCTCGTCCGAGTATCTTGTCTTTTCTGCCATAACTTTACTTTTTAAAAGTTAAACATCCTGTTTTAATTTTATTAAAGATAATCCTTTTATCCGACTTTTTCCACAGACACCTGTAAAATATAGTCATCCATGTCTATTTCCTGACCGTTTTTCACATCTTCAAGCCTGAGGTCATCGGCCAGCACCTGAGATGCTATATATTCTTTATACTCTGATATGGCGCTTCTTGTCTGCTCCCGGTCAGATATTTTTATATTTATTCTGTCCGTTATATCCAGTCCGCTTGATTTACGGATATTTTGTATACGATTCACCAATTCGCGTGCAATGCCTTCTTTTCGCAACTCTTCGGTTACGGTCACATCCAGCGCAACAGTCAACTTGCCGGCGCCGGCAACCAGCCAGCCCGGTATATCTTCCGATATTATTTCCGCATCGTCGGTCCCGATAGTCGCAGTTTGCCCTTCTACATCGAAAGTATAGCTTCCTTCTTTTTCAAAGGTTGCAATCGCATCCTGTGGCATATTCCGGACCTCGACTGCCAGTTGTTTCATTATTTTGCCATAACGGGGGCCTAATTTTTTAAAATCAGGCTTTACTTTCTTCACAAAGACGCCTTCCGAAGCGCCTGCATATTGAAGTTCTTTTACGTTTACCTCACTCAGTACAAGATCGCGAACAGCCTCTATATCTTCACGTTGCGAATCATTCAGTACAGGTATCATTATCCGGGTAAGCGGCTGGCGCACTTTTATGTTTGTCTTGCGGCGAAGCGCCAATACAGCCGAAGAGATATCCTGCGCTA
This sequence comes from Prevotella sp., assembly GCA_031273295.1. GTDB lineage: Bacteria > Bacteroidota > Bacteroidia > Bacteroidales > Dysgonomonadaceae > Dysgonomonas. Next base: position 6,974 of record JAISSD010000192.1, on the reverse strand, counting down.
TCTTCATGCGTTCCTCCAGGCGCTTATCCACCACCGACGGGTCGCAAGCCGGAAAATCCGCCAGATGCACCGATGAAACATTTTCCCTGCCTGTCACGGAAATCAAGTCACAAAACAGTTTATCGGAATAGAAAGGAGATATCGGGGCCATTAATTTCGCCACTGTTTCCAGACATGTATACAATGTCTGATAAGCCGACAATTTGTCTTTTGTCATTTCACCGCCCCAGAAACGTTTCCTGTTCAGGCGGACATACCAGTTACTCAGATCATCGTTTACAAAGTCGGATATGGCGCGTCCCGCTTTCGTCGGTTCATACGCTTCGTAGTACCCGTCTGCTTCCTTAACCAGCGTGTTAAGCAATGATATGACCCAACGGTCTATTTCCGGACGTTCGTCCACAGGGATCTCTTTTTCCTCGAAAGAGAATTTATCCACATTGGCATACAAGGCAAAGAACGAATAGGTATTGTATAATGTTCCGAAAAATTTACGGCGAACTTCTTCGACTCCGTCCACATCGAATTTCAGGTTATCCCATGGCGAAGCATTCGTGATCATATACCAGCGTAACGGATCGGAACCGTATTTTTCTATTGTTTCGAAGGGATCGACCGCGTTACCCAGACGTTTCGACATCTTCATTCCATTCTTGTCCAGTACCAGGCCGTTGGATATAACGTTTTTGAATGAGATACCGTCTTTAAACATCGTCGATATGGCATGCAGCGTAAAGAACCATCCGCGGGTTTGGTCTACGCCTTCAGCAATGAAATCGGCAGGGTAAACCTTGTAAAATTCCTCCTCGCCGATATTCGGATAAAACACCTGCGCGAAAGGCATAGCGCCGGAATCGAACCATACGTCTATCAGATCGGATTCGCGTTTCATAGGTTGCCCGGATTCCGAAACCAAAACGATATTATCCACATACGGACGGTGCAAGTCCGCCTTTTCATAATTGATCTTGTCCGGAGTCCCCGTATCAACGCCTTCCCAGGGAATTTCTTTCATTACGCCCGCATCCACCGCCTTCTGCATTTCCGCATACAGTTCTTTGAGCGAGCCTATACATTTTTCTTCTTTGCCGTCCTCTGTCCTCCATATCGGAAGCGGAGTACCCCAATACCGGCTGCGACTCAGATTCCAGTCCTGCAGATTTTCGAGCCATTTACCGAAACGGCCCGTACCTGTCGATTCCGGTTTCCAGTTGATCGCCTTGTTCAGCTCTATCAGGCGTTCACGCGCCGCAGTAGTGCGGATAAACCAGCTATCCAGCGGATAATACAATACAGGCTTGTCCGTACGCCAGCAGTGCGGATAATTATGCACATGACGTTCTATTTTGAATGCCTTACCGGCCAGTTTCAGCATTACGCCGAGGTCTATATCAAGCGTATTGGCATCGGCAGGCAATGTGCCGTCATATTCATTCTTTACATAACGACCTGCGTATTCCCTGTATAGATCTACATTCACATTCGAATTTACATATTCCGTATCCAGATCCTCTATCCTGAAATACTTGCCGGCGAGGTCTACCATCGGACGCTGATTGCCGTCCTTGTCGAGCAACATCATCGGCGGCACATCATTCTCTTTGGCCACCCTGGCGTCGTCAGCGCCGAAAGTCGGAGCTATGTGCACGATACCGGTACCGTCGTCGGTAGTAACAAAATCTCCGGCCAATACCCTGAACGCGCCTTTACCCGGATCCATCCACGGGATGAGTTGTTCATATTCCATACCCGCCAGGCAAGCCCCTTTCCATTCACCGACCACCCTGTAAGGTATCAGTTTGTTTCCGGGTTTATAATCTTCCAGATCCAATTCTTTGGCTTTCTCGTTAAACATGCTGTGCATCAGCGATTTTGCCAGAACGGCAGTCATTTTACTTCCTGTATACGGGTTGTAAGTCTGAACGGCGACATATATTATATCGGCCCCTACCGCCAAAGCCGTGTTTGATGGCAATGTCCACGGAGTAGTGGTCCAGGCAAGGAAACAGGCATCGCCAAACCGGGCCATTTCAGCCTTGGGCGATTTTATCTTGAACTGAGCTACACAGGTAGTATCTTTCACGTCCCGGTATGCGCCCGGCTGATTCAATTCGTGCGTACTGAGTCCTGTCCCCGCAGCGGGAGAATAGGGTTGTATTGTATAACCTTTATAGAGGTATCCCTTTTTATACAATTCTTTCAGCAGATACCAAAGCGTTTCTATATAACGGCTGTCGCAGGTGATATACGGGTCGTTCATATCCACCCAGTATCCCATTATACGGGTCAGGTTCTCCCATTCGCCGGTATATTTCATTACCTCCTTGCGGCAGGTATTGTTATATTCTTCTACCGATATTTTTTTACCTATGTCTTCTTTGGTAATTCCCAATTTCTTTTCCACGGCAAGTTCCACAGGCAACCCGTGAGTATCCCATCCGGCTTTACGGTTTACCAGAAAACCTTTCATCGTCTTGTAACGGCAGAAAATATCCTTTACCGCACGCGCCATTACGTGGTGAATACCGGGCATTCCGTTCGCCGACGGCGGTCCTTCATAAAAAACAAACGACGGAGATCCGGCGCGTATATCCAGACTTTGTTGGAATATATTCTCCCTGTCCCACTTGTCCAATATTTCCCTGTTGATATCGGACAAGTTGAACCGGTTGTATTCGGAAAACTTCTTACTCATAATGTATATAAACGTGCGTAAAAAAATTGATGGCAAAGATAGTAAAAAGTTATGAGTTACAAGTTACAATATAAATTGTGATTGGTTTTATAATATAAAGAGGAGGAAAAACAAGTTTTCCGCACTTTCAATAAAAAAACAAGTTCACTTTTTTGTGAATATCCGAAATACGTATTGCTTTTGTTTTCGAACAAATTATCAAATATGAACGTAGAGTTTGAAAAAGAATACTTGCGTGACTTGTATGAGTTTGAAAAAACGAGCGACAAAAAACACCGTGTTCAACCGCAAGTTGTGAACGGGTATGTGAAATGTGTCAAGGCATTGCAAAAGGTAATACGAATGGAAGACCTACGGACTATCATTGTACCGAATCCGGGGTATAAAGCGCCGTCCCGTGCGGCGTCGCCAGGCCAAGGCTGAAAGCCTATCCCGGCCCGACATAACATGCCGGGTAAAATGAACAAGCCCGGCAATTACATCCCGAAAGGACAATATAAATCACAGTTCAGATTTCCCCTGTGTCTCTTCCGGCGGAATATTCCCTGCGGAACCGTTGAGCCTGAAATACGAACAGCTATTCCTGACGAAGCCAAACTTGAAAATCCATGCGTGCCGCATCATTATTTTACTCCTGATACCAAACGATTTGTAATGCTTCATAAACCCCAGATACGAATTGACGGTACAACGCAACACCGACGGATCGACAGTTCCACCCGATTTCAATTCCTCAAGCCGCTTTGACATATTCGCCTTAGTCCTGTTCCCGGCATAAATGCGGTGCGGCTTGACATAAGCCCCGGTATATAAAACACCGTGTTCGCATTTCTGTAAATATATCTTTTTGGGATGAAGCGTTATTTTAAGCTCGTCCCAAAGATACGAAGCGATTTTGGGAACAGCTTCCCGGAGTACCTCCCTGTCATTATGGACAAGATAAAAATCATCGACGTAACGTCCGTAATGCTTGAATTTCAAATCCCTCTTCACATAATTGTCGAACGGAGTGAGGTAAATGTTACTAAACATCTGACTTGTCAGATTCCCGATGGGAAGCCCGCAACCCTCAGCCGAATGGAAAAGGCTTTTGTTTGGCGGAAGCCCTTTCCAATCCGAGAGTGAACCCTTTAATCTGCAATTCTTCACCGGATCGTTGAATATTATAATCCGAGCCAGATACAACACCAGGTCATAGTTTAATTTATCTTCCCGTTTAATGCCGTCACTGTCACGCCGCCCGGCATATTTCTCCAATACGGAAGCAACCTGCCTGTACAGCAGGCTGCGGTCTATGCTCATAAAGTAACCCTGCAAGTCCAGTTTCATAACAAAACACGGACGGGTATAGTTGACGGAACAGCTGCGGATGTGGTGATCAAGGCGCTTAATGCCGTAACCCGAACCTTTATCCTTGCGGCACGAATAACAATCATCAATATAAGTGCGCTCAAAGATAGGGTTGATATAATTGAAAAGCAAATGATGAACAACCCTGTCCCTGAAATCGGCGGCAAATACCTCCCTTTGCACCGGCTTGTAAACAATAAAAGCGATACTGGACTCCGGTACATACACTCTTTTTTGTATCTGTGTGTACAAATCGTAAAGGTTATGCTCCAGATCCATCTCGAAACGCAACTGGTTAAGCGTGTTGCGCTTGTTTTTCCGCGCATCGTAATAAGCCTGAAACAGTTCCTCCAATAAACTCGCTTTTTCCATTTTTGACAAATTTTATCCGGTTGATTGATATTGATATTGAATAACCTGTAACAAAGGGGACACATCCCATACCGCTTTAATTCTTAATTCTTAATTCTTAATTAATTTCTTGATTCTTCATTCCTCATTCTTAATTCTTAATTCCCATTCTTAATTCCTCATTCCTCATTCTTCATTCTTCATTCCTCATTCTTCATTCTCAATTCTTAATTCTTAATTCTTAATTAATTTCTTGATTCCATTTTCTTTTTCTTCGCCTCCTTTGCCTTTAAAAAAGATGGCGAGGCTAATCGGCAGACTCCTCCTTTTGGATGGAATCGCCGGCGCCGGTTTGGGGAGAGGAAGCAGGAGCAGATAGCGGCGTACCCTCTTTCTGCCAAACCGACAGCTGCTCCAAAAAAGAATCCGCCTGATCGCAGACAGCAGCACACAGTCTCTGACCTATCCTGTTCATTTTTAGGAGTTCTTTCATTCGTGACTTTAATACCCCAACTTGCTCGTTAGCCTGATCCCATATATCTTTCCTTTCTTCCAGACTGTTCGTACCGTAGTGTATGCGACGCAGCAGGCCTCCAAACCCATTCCTCGCCTCTGCATTTGCATCCAGCATGCGACGGTAATCACGCGAAAGACGGCTGTCAACATCAATCGTCTTGAAAACCAGTTCGGCCAGGGAATTGCAGGCGCGCAGGTTTCTTTCCATAACAACACCATCGCCATACTTCCCGCCGGAAGACTGATTGGACAACTGTGCAAACCATTCTTTACATTCGGATTCGTCCGGCGAAGGGCATGGCATCCTGACATGACTGTCGGATAACCACTCAATCTTATCCGGGTTAAAAAACCGGTGAAGACTGCCTTTTGGAAAACGCACCGAAATCACATCACGACCAACAGCTCTGAAATACATTGCAGATATACTCAAACCCTCAGTATAACAATACAGCAGATCACTATTATTCTGATAGCAGTGCAGTATTTTAAATACAGACTGCTGGCAGGCCGTCCATGAACCGCCTTCCAGATACAGATTTATAAAATCTTGAAATTCATTTTCCCTCGCCAGTTTTTCGGAGATATTAAATTTCTTCTTTTTCATGAACAGGTTTATGAAATCCTGAAATTCGTTTTCCATTTCCAGTATTTTGGAGATACTAAACTCTTTCTTTTTCCCCATGTCGAAAATTATTTATTTGATTATTAAATTATTTATTTAAAATTGTCCGGGTATTCAGGGCGAGGCCCGCCACGCCCCCAATCGCTTCGCTTCATTGGGGATTAGCCCCGTCCCGAATCCGGAGTACAAAGTGTCGTCCCACACGGGACTTTCACTCATCCTGCCACCGCGACGCCACCGTCATTCCATTACCGGGCAGAGAGCGCATTTTTATCTTTTCTTTTCTCCATTCGACATTCGACATTCCGCATTTTTATTCCTAATTCTTCATTCTTAATTCTTAATTAATTTCTTGATTCCTAATTCCTAATTTTTTTCTCCATTCTTCATTCGACTTTCCGCATTTTTATTCTTCATTCTTCATTCCCATTCTTCATTCTTAATTCCTAATTTTCCATTAATTTCTCCATTCTTAATTCTTAATTCTTAATTCCTAATTCTTAATTCTTAATTTTTAATTCTTAATTTTTTTCTTAATTCTTAATTAATTTCTCCGTTCCTTAAAATCCAGACGCAACCTGTCTATTCTTGGAGGCAACGCACAGAGAAACCGTTCCCGCGATTGTTCGTGCCCATACCGGACGAACCGCTATTGAAGTTGAAGTTCCTCGCGTTGGTACCCGAGGCCGTAGACGACCAATAGTTGCCGTTCGTACCCCGATTGTTCCACGAACCATTCGAATAATTGCGGTTGCCCGCGGCAGGCGAAAGTAACCACTGGATTGATAACCCCGGGGAATGAGGCTGTTCGCAAGCCCCGAAGCTATTCTATTTATTACTAGCAACGACCATTTCCTCTTTTCGTTTTCAACTCCTGTACTAAAGTCCGGGTCGACGCCAGCGGGTTACTGAATTGACAAATCTCTCTTCTCAAAGCCGTGACTTTGAAAACTCCGGATATTGATTGCGTCTGGATAATTATCAACATTTTAAACAAGAATTAATTTTATTTACTCTTCCGGATTTGACTGCAACGGCGGTCCGCTGACCGCAAGAAAATCCATTCAACACAAAGGGCGCAAAGTGTTTCACAAAGGACGCAAATCCATTTATACCGTGCACGGCATGGTTTTGTGCATGGATGGTATATGGTAAAAAACCTCGTTTCCACCTGATTTTTCCAACAAAACAACCTTGTTCATTCCTAATTCCCATTCTTAATTCTTAATTAATTTCTTGATTCTTAATTAATTTCTCCATTCTTCATTCTTAATTCTCCATTCCTAATTCTCCATTAATTTCTCCGCATTTTTATTCTTAATTCTTAATTCAATGTCGTTTAATTAAGCCTTTCCATATTATCGACTGAACAAATGCAAGTTAACTCGAAAAAAAAGTTTATAAAACAGTTGGATATATGCCGGATTACAGTTAATT
>JAISSD010000163.1 GCA_031273295.1 Prevotella sp. | reverse complement strand
GGTAAACAATCCCGGCAAGAACCGGATAACGAATTTTCGTCTTTTTGTGATCATAACTCTCTTTCTTATAATTGGCAATCAAATAATTAACGGTTAATTGAACGGCAATACGACAGGCCGGGAAAGGTTCCCGAATGAATGAAAGGGAACCGAACATGTTCTATATATCCCTTATTTAAACAAAGATATTTAATCCTGCTGACGGGTCTGTTACAGATTTCCGCCTTTTTATATTCAATTATCGGAATTCGGATGTAAAGCCGAAAAAGAGACTGTTTTGTATGCCTGCGATGACAGTTTTGTAAAACTGAAAGTTGAGAATGAAGCGAAGCGATTGGATGTATTCCAAAAACGCAACGGATGCAAAGAATTCGCAAAGGAAATGCTTTGTGTCCTTTGTGATACGCTTTGCGCCCTTTGTGTTAAATGAATTTGTCCTTCTTGCAGTGCGACAATTTGAATTGTATTTCGGCGGAGCCAAAACCGACCTGGCCAATATATTGCGAGTTCCTTGTGATCATTAAAAACGGGAATGATCCGTAAAAAGTGTAAAGTTGTTAATTGTCAAATTTTACGCAAAATGTATCTTCTTTTTTTCTTACATTTGCCTTTCATACTCATTTACATAAATATAAATGCTGGTAAAGGTTTTTGGTGCGGCAGTACAAGGCATACTCGCAACACTGGTTACAATAGAAGTAAACTGTTCGAAAGGTATTAAATTTATGCTCGTCGGGTTGCCCGACACGTCTGTAAAGGAAAGCCACGAGCGTATAGTTTCGGCGTTGCAGATAAACGGTTATAAATTTCCCCGGCAGCAGGTAGTTATCAATATGTCTCCGGCTGACATACGGAAAGAAGGCACGGCGTACGATTTGCCTTTGGCAATCGGGATACTGGCGGCGTCCGACAGTTTAAATCCGAATAAACTTGAAAACTATATGATTATGGGGGAATTGTCGCTCGACGGCAGCATCCTTCCCATAAGAGGCGTTCTTCCTATTGCCATAAAAGCCAGGGAACTCGGCTTTAAAGGCTTGGTGTTGCCCCGTAAAAACGCGCGTGAAGCGGCGGTGGTTAACAATCTGGATGTATATGGCGTGGATAATATAAGCGAAGTGGTTGGCTTCTTCAATGGAGATATAACCCTGGAAAAGACGGTCGTAGATACCCGCGCCGAATTTTATAACGCCCAGCAGATATTCGAATTCGATTTTGCGGATGTAAAAGGGCAGGAGAATGTGAAACGGGCATTGGAAGTCGCCGCTTCAGGCGGACATAACCTGATCATGATTGGCCCTCCGGGCGCCGGCAAGTCAATGATGGCTAAACGCATGCCGTCTATTCTTCCCCCCTTTATCTTGCAAGAAGCGTTGGAAACAACAAAAATTCATAGCGTGGCGGGAAAAATAGGGTCTGAAACATCTTTGATGGCTCACCGTCCATTCAGGAGTCCGCACCATACTATTTCCGACGTGGCGCTGGTAGGAGGAGGAAGTTATCCGCAACCCGGAGAGATAAGCCTGGCTCATAATGGAGTTCTTTTTCTGGACGAATTGCCCGAATTTAGCCGGAGTGTGCTCGAAGTGATGCGCCAGCCTCTCGAAGACAGGAAGATAACAATATCGAGATCGAAATTTTCGGTTGAGTATCCCGCCAGTTTTATGCTGGTTTCGTCGATGAACCCATGTCCGTGCGGCTATTATAACCATCCTGATAAAGAATGTGTGTGCCCGGGCGGCGCCGTCCAGAAGTATCTGAATAAAATATCGGGACCCCTTCTCGACCGTATAGATATACACATTGAGATAATACCTGTGCCATTTGATAAAATATCGGATAAAACGCCCGCCGAGGCAAGCAAATCCATTAGGGAGCGCGTTATAAAGGCGCGGGAAATACAGGGACAACGCTTCAAGGATGAAGAAGGGATATATTGCAACGCGCAAATGACTCCGAAACTCCTTGCTAAATATGCTTCTCCTGACAATGCAGGGCTGGAACTGTTAAAAACCGCAATGGACAGATTCAATTTATCGGCCAGAGCTTATGACCGGATATTAAAAGTGTCGCGGACAATTGCGGATTTGGACAATTCGGAGCATATACAGCCGAAACATTTGGCGGAAGCCATAAACTACCGTAACCTGGACAGGGAAACCTGGGCGAACAAATAATGCATTGAACAAAAGAGACAAGCCATGGCTTTTACAGATTTGAGTAATTCTATTTTTGAGAGATCAATTAATGACTATCACCAGACAGACAATGTAGATAGTCCCGTCAACAATCCCTATACTGAAAAGTCGATAGAATATTTCCTGTATCTTAAAAACTGGATAGACACGGTTCAGTGGCATCTGGAAGACATTATCCGGGATCCGGATATTGATCCCTCGGAGGCGCTGCTTATAAAACGCCGTATCGATAGATCAAATCAGGAGAGAACGGATCTGGTAGAGTTAATAGACAGCTACTTTCTTGACAGGTATAAAGAGATAAAAGCTTTGCCCGGCGCCCTGATCAATACGGAAAGCCCGGCATGGGCAATCGATCGCCTGTCTATCCTTGCTCTTAAAATATATCACATGCAACAGGAAGCCGACAGGAAAAACGCAACGGCGGAGCGCCGGGAGCAGGCTTCGAACAAACTTCAGATTTTGCTTGCTCAACGCAAAGATCTTTCTACTGCAATAGAAGAACTGTTTGAGGATATAAAAACAGGCAGGAAGTACATGAAGGTTTACAGGCAGATGAAGATGTACAACGACCCGAACCTGAATCCTGTCCTGTATGCGAAAACACAATAATAACTTATAACGGCAAGCCCGTCAACAAACGCGATTATGTCTAAAGTATTGGTAATACGGATATCTTCTTTCGGAGATGTGGCCATGCTCGTTCCGGTTATATATTCCGTAGCCGCAAAGCACCCTCGGGATCGTTTTTCGGTAATGACCCGAAAAGCCTTTGTCCCCCTGTTCGAAAATCTAGGATTTAATATCAATGTTATTCCTCTTGATATTAAACAAAGGCATAAAGGTTTACGCGGTTATTTCAGGCTGACGGGAAAGCTGTCGGCTATGAGATTCTCGCATGTGGCCGACGTGCACGATGTTTTACGATCCAAAGGCATACGTTATTTCCTGTTTTTCACGGGCTGTAAAGTTGCGCATATCGACAAAGGCAAGAAAGAAAAGAGAGATTCTATAGCTTGCAAAAAACTGGATACGCCGCTTAAACACACCATGCAACGTTATCGGGAAGTGTTTGATAAATTGGGCTTTTCTGCGCCAATGGCATTCAATAATTTCTTTGATTTTGTTCCCCGTAACTTGTCCTGTCTCAAATCTGTTGTCACGGAAAAGAAAGGCAAGTGGATCGGTATAGCGCCATTCTCCAAACACAGAGGGAAAATTTATCCTTTGGAAAAAATGTCGAAAGTAATCGACATGCTGTCCGGAGAAGACAATACCACGATATTCCTGTTTGGTTCGGGCAAGGAAGAACAGAAAGTTTTATCCCGTTGGGTTTCAAAATATCCCAATACGATCGATCTGACTGGAAAGCTTGATCTGCAAAAGGAGATGCTTCTCATCTCGTATCTGGACGTCATGTTGTCGATGGATTCGGCTAACATGCATCTCGCGTCATTGGTACAGGTTCCCGTGGTATCCGTATGGGGCGCGACTCATCCGTCAATGGGCTTTTACGGACTGGGACAGGATATTGCAAATGCTGTTCAAATAGAATTGGAATGCAGGCCATGCTCGGTTTTTGGCGAACTGCCTTGCCTGAGAGACGGGGAGGATTATGCTTGCATGGAGAGAATCGCCGAGGAATCTGTTGTTTCAGGAGTTCACAGAGTTTTAAAAAGAATCGACTTATGAGAATCGCGATCCTGTCGCCGTTTTATCCTTACAGGGGAGGTCTGGCGCAGCTCAACGCCCGTTTGTATACGGAACTTTCGAAGCGGAACGAGGTGAAAGCCTTTACATTTACGACTCTTTATCCGGATTTCCTTTTTCCGGGAAAGACGCAATATGTGGTCGAAGGGGATACGGCCACGGTGATCGACAGCGATCGCGTATTGAACAGCGTCAACCCGCTTACTTATATCCGGACGGCCGCACACATCAACAAGTATGCCCCTGATCTGCTTGTAATACCTTATTGGATGTCTTTTCTTGCTCCTGCTTTCGGATCGGTATGTCTTTTTCTCGATAGAAAAACGAAGATTGTATCGCTGGTTCATAATGCGATTCCGCATGAGCGGAGATTTGTAGACAAGTCTTTTACCCGTTTTTTCTTCAACAGATGCGACGCCTTTATAGTCATGAGCGAACCTGTCCGGCAGGATCTGCTTTCCCTGAAAAAAAACGCGCGGATACTGCTGCAGCCTCATCCTGTATACGATCAGTATGCAGAGCGTACAGACAAGGCCGCAGCATGCGGGAAACTGGGAATAAAAGACGACGGGAAAAACCTTCTTTTTTTTGGATTAATAAGGGATTACAAGGGCCTGGATATACTTGTAAAGGCGATGGAGATGCTGGATAGCTCTTACCGGTTGATCATAGCAGGCGAAAGTTACGGCAGTTTTGATAAATATACGAAGCTGATAGATCAATCTACATACAAGGACAATATTATTGTTATGGAGCAATATATTCCGGATGATATGGTACCAATCCTGTTTTCTGCGGCGGACGTACTGGTTTTACCATACAGATCGGCTACGCAGAGCGGAGTTGTAGCCCTGGCTTGCCAGATGGAATTGCCTGTGATAGCTACCAATGTGGGGGCATTGGGAAGCGCTGTTGAATCTTCGCGTACAGGCTTGGTTGTGCCGCGTCCTGTTCCCGGCGATATTGCCAGGGGAATAAAAGACTTCTTTGGTTCGGATATGGAGGTCTATAAAGACAATCTCAAAAGAGAAAAGAAACGGTTGTCGTGGGACAACTTTACCGGATCGATCGAATCTTTTTTCTCTACATTATAGTATGCCGCCGGATTATTTCATGCGGAACAATCCGTATTTAAGCATACAGATAAATGCTCTTACACCGTCTTTCCAGCCGATTTTCTTGCCTTCTTCATAAGTACGGCCATAGTAGGAAATGCCCACTTCGTAAATTCTTGCATTCGGGTATCTGGCTACTTTGGCGGTGACTTCCGGCTCGAATCCGAAACGCTTTTCTTGAAGAGGAATAGACTTGATGATATCGGATCGAAACAGTTTATAACATGTTTCCATATCCGAAAGATTGAGGTTGCTAAACATATTGGAGACAAATGTCAGTATCTTGTTGCCGATGGAATGCCAGAAAAAGAGTATGCGATGAGGTTTTCCTCCCATAAATCTTGAGCCGAACACGACGTCGGCAAAGCCGTCCGTCACAGGCTTTAACAGGATATTGTACTCTTCCGGATCGTATTCCAGGTCGGCGTCCTGTATGATTATGTAATCGCCTGTCGCTTCTTTGATTCCCCGGTGCAAAGCGGCTCCTTTTCCCATATTCACAGGCTGTTCGAAGAGCTTCATGTCTGTGCGGGGATGTTCTGCGATATAGGCCTTTACTACCTCTACCGTATCATCTTTTGAACAGTCGTTTACAATGATGATTTCCTTTTCGATATCATTTATCAGGTTTACGGCCAGGACCTTGTCCAGTATCAGATGAATTGTTCCGGCTTCGTTGTAAGCGGGAATAACAATTGACAGTTTCATATTTATGTTATAGTTTATGTCTTCGAAAGAGCCTTTATTTCATGATCTTGTCAAAATACCCTATTGTTTTCACAAGTCCCTCCCTCAGCCCTGTTTTAGGTTCCCAGTCCAACTTTTCTTTGGCAAGAGCGATATCCGGCTTTCTTTGTTTGGGGTCATCGCCCGGCAGCGGTTTAAAAACCGGTTTCGATTTTGAACCTGTCAGTTCCAGCACCAGACTGGCTAGTTCCAGCATTGTAAATTCCACCGGGTTGCCTGTATTTACCGGGCCAGTAAACGAATCGTCGGTAGCCATCATTTTTACCATGGCTTCTACCATATCATCCACGTACTGGAAGCTGCGGGTCTGCTTGCCGTCGCCGTATATGGTAATGTCTTCCCCTTTCAGAGCCTGGACTATGAAGTTGGAAACCACGCGGCCGTCTTCCGGATTCATACGCGGGCCATACGTGTTGAATATGCGGACTATTTTTATCCTCACCCCGTTTTGACGGTGATAGTCCATAAATAATGTTTCGGCGCAACGCTTTCCTTCGTCGTAACATGAACGTATCCCCACAGGGTTTACATTTCCCCAATACGATTCAGGCTGGGGGTGCACGTGCGGGTCGCCGTAGACCTCGCTTGTCGACGCCTGCAATATTTTCACTTTCAGGCGCTTTGCAAGCCCAAGCATATTAATGGCCCCCATAACGGAGGTCTTGACTGTTTTGATTGCATTATACTGGTAATGAACCGGAGAGGCCGGGCATGCGAGATTATATATTTCGTCCACGTCCGCATGAAACGGATGGACAACGTCGTGCCTGATCAGCTCAAAATACGGATTGTTTAATAAATGGACAACATTCTCTTTGGAACCGGTGAAATAATTATCCAGGCATAATACTTCATTGCCTTCATTCAGAAGCCTTTCGCACAGATGCGAGCCGATAAATCCGGCTCCTCCCGTTACAAGTATTTTTTTACGCGCCATTTGCTTTTAGTCTATCTGATTGTCAGGGAGTTCGTTTCGGGATACAAAGGGATAAAAACAATGTAATTGACATTTTTTTTGACGCATTTATTTTCCTGAAACAATTTTCTTTATTTCGTTCAATTTGTTTAGAGCTTCCACCGGGGTCAGATTGTTGACGTCTATCGATTTTATTTCGTCTCTCACCTGACTGAGCACGGGGTCGTCCAGCTGGAAGAAGCTGAGTTGATAACCTTCTCTGTTCTCCTTGATATCGCTGATTGGCTTGGATATTCCTTGCTTGCGGTTATCCGTTTCCAGTTGTTTCAATATGTTATCGGCCCGTTTCACAATGCTTTGCGGCATGCCCGCCATTTTGGCCACATGGATACCGAAACTGTGTTCGCTACCGCCGGGTATAAGTTTACGCAGGAATATCACCTTGTTTTCCACCTCTTTAACCGAGACATTAAAGTTCTTGATCCGCTTGAAAGACTTTTCCATCTCGTTCAACTCGTGATAGTGAGTGGCAAAAAGCGTTTTTGCCTTGGCTTTCGGATGCTCGTGAATATATTCCACAATAGCCCATGCGATGGAGATACCGTCATAAGTGCTTGTCCCGCGGCCTAATTCATCGAATAAAACAAGGCTGCGCGGCGACAGGTTATTCAATATATCGGCCGCTTCGTTCATTTCCACCATAAAGGTGGATTCGCCCAGTGAAATGTTGTCGGAGGCTCCCACCCGGGTAAATATCTTGTCTACCAGCCCTATCTGCGCGGATTCGGCAGGAACGAAACTTCCGGCTTGCGCCATCAGTGTAATCAGGGCTGTCTGGCGAAGCAATGCCGATTTACCGGCCATGTTAGGCCCGGTTATAATAATTATCTGTTGCGTATTGCTATCCAGAAAGACGTCATTGGTTATGTACGATTCGCCCGGCGGCAGTTGTTTTTCAATAACCGGATGGCGTCCGTTTTTTATCTTCAATGCATCCGTATCGTTGATTTCGGGACGGATATACTTGTTTTCTTTGGCTACTTTGGCAAAAGACAGGAGACAGTCGGTCTGCGCAATCAGATTTGCATTCACCTGTATAGTAGGGATGTATTCTGCAAGGCTTAGCACGAGGTCATTGAAAAGGCTGGTTTCCAGCGACAGTATTTTCTCTTCCGCACCCAGTATTTTCTCTTCATAGTCTTTCAGTTCTTGTGTAATATAGCGTTCAGCGCTGACCAGCGTTTGTTTGCGGATCCAGTCGGCAGGGACTTTATCCTTGTGCGTATTGCGAACTTCTATATAATAGCCGAATACGCTGTTGAAACTGATCTTGAGCGAAGATATACCCGTCGCTTCAATTTCCCGTTGCTGTATTTTCAGCAGATAGTCTTTCCCGGAAAAAGCAATATCGCGTAAATCGTCAAGCTCCGGATTAACCCCTTTGTTTATAACGTTCCCGCGATTCAGCATCGCCGGCGGATCAGGGTGTATTTCCTTTTCTATGCGGTCGCGGATGATGGGACAAGGGTTTAGCTTTTCTCCTGTTTCTCTCAGGCTCGGTTCGTTTGACGCCAGGAATGCTTCGCGTATCGGCTCAATCGCTTTCAACGCTACTTTCAGTTGGACCACTTCCCGTGGCGTGATCCTGTTTACAGCTACTTTGGATATAATACGTTCCAAATCTCCGATTAACGAAAGCTGTTCCTCAAGCAGATTTTTCAGTTCTGGATCCTTGAAAAAATATTCAACTACCGACAGGCGGCTGTTTATGGGTTTCGCGTCTTTCAGCGGGAATACCATCCAGCGGCGAAGCATGCGGGCGCCCATTGGCAATGCCGTCCTGTCCAGAATATCAAGTAAACTTTTACCTCCTTCATTCATCGTGGAGATGATTTCCAGGCTGCGTACGGTAAATTTATCGAGGCGTACATATTTGTCCTCTTCTATACGGGAAAGCGATGTGATATGTCCTATTTGAGTATGCTGGGTAACATCGAGGTAATGGAGAATCGTGCCTGCGGCAATAACGCCGTTTGTCAGGTGTTCCACGCCAAAGCCTTTCAGGTTTTTTGTTTCGAAATGTTTCAGCAATCTGTCTCTGGCCGTGTCTTCCGTAAAAACCCAGTCGTCGAGTTCGAAAATAAAGAATCGAGCGCCGAAATATTCTTCAAACAGCTTTTTCTTGCCTCTTTCTACCAGTATCTCTTTCGGGGAGAAGTTCGTAAGAAGCTTGTCTATATATTCTTTGGTTCCTTCCGCGACAAGGTATTCGCCTGTGGAAATATCAAGTAGCGAAATTCCGCAATTATTCTTTGTAAAGTGTATTGCGCAGAGGAAATTATTTTCTTTGTGGTTGAGGATGTTGTCGTTAATGGATACTCCCGGAGTAACAAGCTCCGTAATCCCTCTCTTTACCAGTGTTTTGGTCTGTTTCGGGTCTTCCAGTTGGTCGCAGATGGCCACGCGTTTACCCGCCCGTACCAGTTTTGGCAGATAAGTGTCCAGCGCATGATGAGGAAATCCCGCCAGTTCTACAAATTGGGCCGAGCCGTTTGCCCGCCGGGTAAGCGTAATTCCCAATATTTCGGATGTATCGATGGCGTCTTGCGAAAAAGTTTCGTAAAAGTCGCCCACACGGAACAACAATATGGCGTCAGGATGTTTGTTCTTGATCTCATAATATTGTTTCATTAACGGGGTTTCGGCAACTTTATTCGACACGGTTTTAATGTTTGTTTAGGTATATCCTTTATAGTTGTTTACGAGCAAGCAAAGATAGAAAAAAATAAAGAAAGAACCATACTATCTTTTGCCGGATAGATGTTTTAGCTTCCACATTTTCCTTAAATTCTTTAATTTCCTTAAATTGCCGCGCATCCAAATCCGAAAAGACAGGAGCATCCAGGTCGGTATTGTTTGGCGGCCGCTTCCTCTTTTCAGTCGGAATGACATGCACCGTTTGAGCAGATGTTTCCGCTTCCTCATTATCCTTAAACTCCTTAATTTCCTTAAATTCTTTAATTTCCTTAAATTGCCGCGCATCCAAATCCGAAAAGACGGGAGCATCCAGGTCGGTATTGTTTGGCGGCCGCTTCCTCTTTTCAGTCGGAATGACATGCACCGTTTGAGCAGATGTTTCCGCTTCCTTAAACTCTTTAAATTCCTCAACTTCCTTAAATTCTTTAATTTCCTTACATTGCCTTGAAGAGAAGATCAGCCAGATTTGAATAACGTCGCAGGCATAAAAACACCCTCCTCATTTGATTTTCATCAAAATTCCGGGAATTGAATATAAAAAGGCGGAAATCTGCAATAAAGTATCCGCCCGGATATGAGGCGTGAACATCCGGGTTCGAGACGGGAAAACCGCTTGAATCACTTTACGTCAGATGTTTTTGCCCGGCATTCATATCAATAGGAAATGTACCCGTTTTTAACCTCGTTTCCAATCCCTGCGGGAAATTTTGGAACGCAATTGGTTTCACCGGAGTATCATCTTTTGTGATATCCCGGCTTGCAGGATCAATAGCTTTTTGAGAAACAGCATAAAAAATCAAAAAAATGCAAAGAACAAATAAAAATGTATATGAATATGTAATTGAAAGGATGGAATATGGTATTTCTACTTTTTCTTCAAAGTCTTTCGCTCTTTAAATCCACTGTATTCCGTTGATTGTCAAATGGTAATGAGGGGGATAGGGAGGAAAAACAAAAAGCGGGAGTCTCTCAAATTTTATCTTTTTCCTTTATTTTTTCCATTTTTTTGCAAGATTTGGCAATTAAATAATAAATTTCCATTAAATTTGGGTTTTTGAGATAAAAAAAATTGTTTTCAGTAATATATTGACAATAAAGCGGTTGACGAGAGTGTGTTGTTATTTTCACGATCTACTATGATTTTTATATTGATAAATCTTATTAACTAACTGAAAATATATAGGATACGGTTATTCGTTGACAGGGTATAGTTTCTATCCCCGAATGTATATCATGGACTGTTTGTTGCCGTGATATTAAAATACCGCATAAATGGTATTTGTTTTGGATGAGCGAAACGTAACTTTGCACTATGAAGCCATAAAGCTCCTGAAAAAATATTCGGGTCTTATAAAAATAGCTATTTAATTTGATATCAAAAAGAAAGATGTCTGATAAAAATAAAAATATTTCTGATGACGGGTTGCTATGGGATAATTTTCTTTCCGGGAATAAAGACGCGTATAATCTGATATATGAAAAATATTCGAAAAGACTGCTTGTTCAAGGTCTGCAATTTACACCAGACAGGGATCTTGTAAAAGACGCCGTTCATGACGTATTTGTGAATATATACAGGAACAGGGCTAAATTGGGAACTGTAGGCAACATAAAAGTATATCTCTTCATCGCGTTAAGAAATAGCATAATCACATCTCTAAAAAAGCGGGGGCAATGCTTCGACAGGCTCGGCGAAATGCCGGAAGACTTCACTGTCGGGAGCGACTCGATAGAAGAAGAATATATCAGCAAGGAATACAAGATCGAAAAACAGCGGCTTGTAAGCAAGATCCTATCGTTGTTGCCTGTGCGGCAAAGAGAAGTCGTCCATTATCGTTTTTTTGAAAGTATGAGTATCGATGAAATATCTGAACTTATGAATATGAATTACCAGTCTGTACAGAACCTTTTACAACGATCTTTAAAGAAAATAAATGAATATTTGAAAATTCATCAAAAAAAGTGAGTATAAAATGAAATATTTGTAGTCCTTACTCTATAGAAACGAAAATATTATGCAAGACCACAGCTCACAAAAAAAATATTCCGGGTTTGCTTTTGAGGATTTTTTACAGGATGAGTTCTTTATATCTTCCATGAAATATCCAAATGAAGTATCTGTCAGATTTTGGAAGGATATGCTGGATAGTAACAAAATAAACTCGAAAGAGTTTTATTCGGCTAAATTCTTTATCGAGTCCGTCGGATCCGGTTATGACGATTCTGTTGAGGAAACGGAACTTTCAGCTTTGTGGGCCGATATAAATACATCCAACAAGAACAAATTCAGGAAGCTGCTGTATATTGCAGGAAGTATTGCCGCCGCCATTGTTTTTATAATTATGATCCTGCCTTATTTTTCCGGAAACAATCGTTTTCAGGATGACGATAT
This sequence comes from Prevotella sp., assembly GCA_031273295.1. Taxonomy (GTDB): domain Bacteria; phylum Bacteroidota; class Bacteroidia; order Bacteroidales; family Dysgonomonadaceae; genus Dysgonomonas. The sequence goes on along the minus strand of JAISSD010000163.1, from coordinate 17,115 downwards.
AGTATTGTACGCGAGAGAAAACCGGATACAGGAAGGAGACAATCCCGACATTCGGATTGTCCTGTCGGACCGGAAAACGCTTCAGTTGTCGGATGAAGAGGCGGATATTGTTTACGATTCCACCGAAATAAAAATATCCCGGAAAAGTTCCTTGAAAAAGGAATCGGCTGTTTACAATCAGCTATTGGTACCCAAAGGGAAAAGATCGAAGTTGACGTTGGCCGACGGTACGTTGATATACGTCAATTCCGGGACCAGAGTTATTTATCCGGTAGAGTTTATTGGAGATAAAAGGGAAATATATGTGGACGGGGAAATATTTATTAACGTCGCCCATGACGCAAAACGCTTGTTTGTAGTGAAAACCAAAGACGTCAGCGTGCAGGTGTTGGGTACCTCTTTCAATGTAATGGCCTATGAATCGGATATAAACAAGCGGATAGTGCTGGTGAAAGGTTCTGTTAAAATTTCAAACAAAGCGGAAGAAACAATGCTTGAACCATCGCAGATGTATGAAGTGAAAGACGGAGAAGAAGCATTTGTGAGCGCGGTCGACGTCTCAAAATACATATCGTGGATAAATGGCTTGTACCAGTTCGACAGTGAAAGGCTGGAAGTTGTTTTGTTGAGGCTGTCGAGATATTACGGAACAGACATAGCATTTAGTGAAGAAACCGGAAATCTCAAATGTTCGGGAAAAATGGATTTGAAAGACAATCTGAAAGATATACTGGACGGATTATTATTTTCTTTTCCGATAGAAGTACAATACGCCAATAATAAATACAATATAACAAAAAATTGAAGCAAACTAAAGTAAAAACCCTATAAAAAATCGCCTATGACATAAGAGTTTATATAAAAGAATCGGATGACGTCGCCAAATACCATCCGATCCAGATCTAAAAAGTTACAGAGTTTCGTTAAACCTATTAAATCGTCACAAAGATATGACTATTATCCGTAGATTTAGCATAAAAGATGCTAATACTAGATTGGTATTGAGGATTATGAAAGTTATGATCTTATTCCTTTTTTTTGGAATAAGCGTATGTTATGCGAATAATATCTATTCGCAAACAACGCGATTGACCCTCAATCTGAAAAATAAAACAATAAAAGAAGTTTTCTCTGAAATAGAAAAAGGCAGTGAATATGTATTTCTATATCACGACGAAAATCTTGAGGTAAAGAGAAAAGTTACAGTTTCAGTTAAAGATCAGACGATAGACAAAGTATTGGACGATCTGTTTAAAGATACGGACAATATATATTTTATCTCTGACCGGCAGGTGTTTATATCCAAATCCAAAGAATCTTTAGAACAGTTGAAACAACGGCAGGAACCGCTGCAACAAAGAATCGACCAGAAAATCGCCATCACCGGCAAGATCATGGACGCGGATAACAGCCCGCTCATAGGCGTCACCGTCAAACCGAAATCGGGGAAACCCATGGGGACAATTACAAACCCCGACGGCGAATTTATTATTTATGTGAACAGCATGGACGAAACGTTGATCTTTTCGTATATAGGGATGAAAGAAAAACAGGTCAAATTAAAGCAGGGAACCACAAACTACAAGGTAGTGATGGAACCGAATGAGGCCGAATTGGCGACTGTTGTTGTCGAAGCCGGTATCATCCAGCGCAACCGGATGGGGTTCACCGGATCGTACAAGACCATGAATAAAGATGAATTGCTATCGATAGGAAACATGAATGTGTTGCAGACGGTAGCGACTCTCGACCCGGCGTTCTCTATCGCCGAAAACAATCTTGCGGGATCCAATCCGAATGTTCTGGCGAATATCTCTTTGCGGGGAGGTTCCACGATGAATATAACGAACGTTCTTGACGACCAGTCTTCCAATCCCAACGAACCGCTGTTTATACTTGACGGATTCGAAACCACATTGCAGGTCGTGAACGATTTGGACATCAACCGCATTCAATCCATCACGCTTCTCAAAGACGCCGGTTCCACCGCCATATACGGTTCTAAAGGGGGTAACGGGGTCGTTGTCATTGAAACCATTAAACCGAAAGCCGGGGCGGTGATGATCGATTACAGCGGCGATTTCAGGTTTTCTTCCGCCGATCTGAGCGTGTATAATCTGATGAACGCGGCTGAAAAACTGGAGTACGAAGTGAAAGCCGGTCGCTATGGCGACATTAACGACTGGTATAACCCCAAACTTGCGGACTATAATTCACACTTGACAAAAATAGCGAGAGGCGTCGATACTTACTGGCTGAAAGTTCCCGTACAAACCGCCTTGACTCAAGGCCATTCGTTGAATGTGTCGGGAGGAAATGATAATTTCCTGTATCAGGCGGGAGCCAATTTCAAAGACGTTCGGGGAGTCATGAAAGACTCGTGGCGTCAAAGTTTCGGCGGAAACATGCGATTGACTTACCGCAAGGACAATATCTCGGTTTCCAACAACCTGTCCGTATCCATTACCAACGGACACGAGGGTTCGTGGGGATCATTCTCGGAGTTTGCCAAAGCGAATCCTTACTACGAAATGATCAATCCCGACGGGACAATTCCCGAGAATCTGGATGGCTATGACTACTACGGCGACGGTAATTATACATATGCCGCTAACCCTTATTACAACGCCATGCTCGCCTCACGGGACGACAGCAAGAATTATGCACTGGTCAATAACACCTCTTTCGATTGGCATATCCTCGACAACCTGCGTTGGTCGGCTTCCATGAGCCTTTCGAATTCTTCTTCGGACGGAGTGAAATTCAGGGATCCGAAGAACACATCGTTCAGGGATGCAGATTACACACAAAAAGGAGAATATACATCTTCTGCGGGGAGGAGTTGGCGATACAATGTGAACACAACGCTGACTTACGCCCATTCGTTTCTGGAAGCCCACAATCTGAGCTTTACCGGAAGAGCGGCGGCCCAGTCCGATCAGAGAAGCTCAGAATCGTATATTGTCACGGGATTTCCTCCGGGCGTGGAAGGAATTCCTTCGTATGCCTACTCTTACAAGGAAGGAACCCGGCCGTCGTATTCCGAAAATATTGACCGTCAGGTATCGTTCCTGCTGGCATTCAATTACAACTACCTCTATCGTTACCTGTTTGACTTTAACTGCAATTCCGATGGAACGACTGCGTTTGGACGCAATCAGAAGTTTCAGAATTTCTGGTCGCTGGGAGCGGGCTGGAACGTTCAGAAGGAAGATTTCGCCAAAGAATGGAAATGGTTGCAGGAACTGAAATTTCGCGGTACATACGGATTAAACGGTAATCAGAGTGTTGATAATGTTTCCGCCAATGTGTATAATTACTATTCGGGCAACGATATTTTTGGCTCGGCTTCCTATCTTTCCCGGTTTGCCAATCCCGACCTGAAATGGCAGGTGGTGAAGAAAAGTTCGGTTGGGTTTGATCTTGTCACCTTGGGCGGCAAACTGAATTTAGTATTTGACCTGTACCGGACAAAAACCGATCCTATGGTGGTCGAAGTAGAGCAGAAACCGTCGTCCGGAGTGTCCAAATATCCTGTCAATTACGGATATGTAAACAACAAAGGCCTGGAGTTCTCGCTAGGCTATTATCTCATTCGGGATTTGAGTAAACAGATTTCGTTGAATTTGCGTCTGACGGGTGGCGCTTACACTTCTGTCTACGGCGGATTCGAAAACGCGTTAAATCAATTGAACGAAGCTTTTAAATCCGAAGCCAATCCGAATCAAAACCGGAATTCGCTTGTCATGTATCAGGACGGAACAAGCCCGAGCGCATTGTGGGCGGTTCGTTCGCTGGGTATCGATCCCGGTACGGGCAAGGAAATATTCTTGACGAAAGACGGAGTTCCCACTACCACATTCAATATAAACGACCGCGTCAATATAGCTGACCGGAATCCCAAAATAAAAGGGGTAATAGGGCTTAATTTCAAATACAAAAAACTGACGGCTAACATCAATCTCCGTTACAGTCTGGGTGGATACAATTTCAACAGCGCTTTGTTTAACAAGGTGGAAAACATTCTGATAAGTAACATTATTTACAATCAGGATAAACGGGCCTTGTATGACAGATGGCAAGAGCCGGGAGATATTTCCCAATTCAAAGGGATCAGTATAGGTACGACTACGCCCATGTCTTCGCGCTTTATCCAAAGGGACAATTTCCTCAGCGGGGAAAGCGCAAGGATTGCCTGGGACTTCACCAACAAAAGCTGGCTCGGGTATCTGGGGCTGCAAGATCTCAGGTTGAGTCTCTCCATGAGCGAATTGTTTAGAATAAGCACGATAAAACAGGAAAGAGGTATCGATTATCCTTTCGAACGCTCCGTATCCATGGGTGTTAGCGCCCGCTTTTAGTTATTTATTAACAAAAATGAATGTTTGGCAATGAAAAAAATATACATCTTCAGTCTCTTTTTGGCGATTGTTTGCAGCGCCTGCAACGACTGGCTCGACGTTGAGCCGAAAGACAAGGTTCTGGAAGAAAAACAATACTCTACCGAAAGCAATATCAATAGCGCCCTGAACGGCCTTTACCGCCAGATGGCGGGTGAGGACCTCTATGGAGGGCAACTGTCGCAAACCACGATAGAAATAATGGCTCATTACTATTATTACCCGAAAGATCGTCCGGCCGGCGATGAAATCCTCACTTCTTATGAATTGGCGAAACATAACTACACATGGGGTGACAACAAGGGCAAATTCGCCGATATCTGGAAAAGCGCGTACGAACTGCTGTTGCACATAAATAACTATATCAAGGGCGTAAACGAGTCTCCTGCCGTTATTTCACAGAAACACAGGGACCTGTTGCTGGGCGAAGCATACGCGCTGAGGGCTTATCTGCATTTCGATTTGTATCGCCTGTTCTGCCCTTACAACGCGGAAGCCACTGATAAAGTACTTCCTTACAACCGTAAATCCGATATCACGCTCAACCACGCGGACTACGAAAATGCAGAGTACAGTACGCCGGAAGAATATTTTGCTTTTCTGTCGGATGATATACGGATTGCGAAAGACCTGCTGAAGAACGATCCTGTTATTGATCCTGGTACGGAGAGTATTACCGTTAAGCTGGAACCCGATTTCTACAAGAATCGCAACAGACGGATGAATTATTATGCGTTGAAAGGCTTGGAAGCCAGGGTATTGCAGTATGCCGGAAAAGACACGGAAGCCGCCTTGGCCGCCAAGGAAGTCACTGATGCGGTGGATCAGGTATTCAAATGGGTTGATCCCAATAAGGTGATAACCGAACAGAATTACATCTTCTTTTCGGAGGTGGTATTCGGAATCAATAACATCGATATGGCGTCCCGGGCCAGAACCTATTATCTGGGAACCAGTATCATCACTTCTTATGTGGTGGATGAGAATAACCTGCTGAAGAACATCCTGGCGTCTGACAATTTGTTGGAGAGCCTGCCGGATGTGAGAGCAAGGCAATGGACATTCTCCAATGTAACCGCGTGGTTTAGCTACACTTCCGACGGATCCAGAGTGTCGTCCAAGTACAAAACCGAATCTTATCAGATCCCGGCAATAAAAGACTTGCAGGTATTGATGCGTATATCCGAAATGTATTACATACAAGCCGAAGCCGCGTTGAACGAGGGCAGGAAAGGCGACGCCGCCGAATTACTGAATCAGGTGCTTCGGCACAGGGGGCTGACCGAGCAATATTTCGTGAAGGAAGACGATACTGAAGAGTTTATCCGCGAGCATATCAAGCGCGAATATTACCGCGAGTTCTTTGGCGAAGGGCAAGTGTATTTCTATCACAAAAGGACCAAAAGCCCTACAATGTACAGCGGAAACTCGGAAGGAAGCGACGACCTTACATTAAGCGTTTCTTATGTGACGCCGATTCCGGATATAGAAACGAATATCTAACTAAAAAAAGAAACACTTGAAACGGACATGCAAAACTTGCGCCAAAGAGCATGAAACAAGGTTCGGCGGAGCTAATATTGCAAGTTCCTTATGACCGTTAAAAAACAATTATATAGACATGAAAAGGATAATATTATTTATTTCGGTTGTCGCGCTTGCGCTGGTTTCTTGCGACCACGACGTTTTGCCGACCTATGAAGACGTAGACAGGGTTTACTTTGAATATGCATCTTTGTCCACCACAGCAGAGCTAAACAGTCAGCAGCTTACCGCCGAGAATGTGGATACAAGACAAATCGCTTTCGGATACGACAACCCTGTAAAAGCCGATTCGATCGTCAGGATCAAGGTGAAATTGCTGGGGCGCGTGACTTCCGAAGACCGTCAGATCACAGCGGAGATCATAGACGGGGAATCGACTGCGCTGGCAGGGGAAGACATAGAGATATTGCCTTCGGTGATACCGGCCGGCGCCACTGTTGGAACGCTTGATATAAAATTGAATAATACAGAGAAAATCAAAACGTCCACATTGACGGCAAGACTGAGGCTTACGCCCAACCGGTATTTTCATGTGGACTACACGCAGGTACAAGCATCTTCTTCAAAATCGGGAATAGAGCTTAGTATCTACTTTGACGCGAAAACAGAGATGCCCAACCTTTGGGCTGATTCGGGCGGCAAGGCCATTATTGAACGCTATTTCGGGCCTTACAGCAATAAAAAACTGGAAGTGATCTGTCTGGCTTGCGGATTTACCCGCGAGTATTTTATGTTTGACCCGGCGGTGGACGGCTCAGGCTCCAGTGTGGCTCAGAAGCGAATACCCACAACTATGGCGATGTTTCTTATTGTCACAGTCAATAATTACCTGGAAAACTGGAAGAAGTCCCATAACGGGGAACCTTTGCGGGATGAAAACGGACAAGAAGTAAAAACAGCGTATCCTACTTGGATTTAATAAAACTCATTCGTAAACAGTATGAAAAAAATAGTCAACAGGCTGATAACAGCCCTAATGTTAACTGCCTTGACAGGCTTTCTCGCTTGCAACGAGGATTTGGGAAATTATGATTATAAAACCATCAATGTAGTGGATTCGATAAATAATGTGGCGGATGTGTACGATGTGTCCATCGGCGATACTTTGAGAATCACTCCGCATTTGGTTTTTTCGCAGGGAGAAGACGAAGGCCTGTTCACATTCAAATGGTATTATCGGGCAAGCGATCAATGGAATTTGTTGCAGGAAGGAAAAAACTTTGAGCAAGAGATTGCGCCGCCTATCGGCACAAACAGATCTATGGCTTTTGAGATTGTCAACAAAGAAACCGGCTTACCCTACCGAAAACTGTTTTCGACCAGGGTGACTACTCCGCTAGCGAAAGGATATATAGCCTTGTGCGAATCGGAAGACGGTTTTGATATTGACATGGTGGCTTATTTGCCGAATGCCGGAAAGTTTAACTTGTACAAGAATATATTGGAGGCGTCGGAATCCGCTCTTCCGCGCCAGGGAGTGAAACCGGTCGATATTCTGACTTTCAGAGACGCCACCGCTCCTCATCCTTTCCAAACGGACGGAAGCAGTTATTCGGTTTATATACTGACCGACCAGTATACCACCCGCATTAAATCTTCCGATTTCTCGTGGTCTCCGGACTATGATATTTCCAGCCAGATTGAGTCCGGCCAATATCTGGATACGGAATACAAGCAACAGGGGAAACCTATAATCGCCAAACGGATGGTAGTGACGGAGTACACCTCAGCCTCAATCCCGAGCCAAAGAACCTGGCTGTATCATGTAAATGAAAACGGAGAAGGGAACTGGTTTTTCACTCAGACCTACCCTATGTGGCGGTTTTTCGCCGTCAGGCTGAATATGAATGGAGGAGGATCAGACGCGCCCCGGTATGAACCCGCTCCCTATATATCGTCTCAGTCAACTCTGGCAAGCTTGCTTTATGACAAGGACAATCACCGTTTTATGACGGTTGTGCTTCCGGGGGCGAATAACACCACTAGTTTTTCAGGTTTTTATTATACCAATCCGCTTCCGGTAGAGCCTGACGGAGGAGCGTTCAGTTACTCCGATCCGAATTATGAAGACTTGCTTTATATGGGGGAACGCCAGTATGGGAACAATCTTCAACGCGGCATTGCCATTATGAAACAGAAAGACGGTTCGTATAAATATCTGGAGTTTAGCCTTACCAATTCCACTGTCAGTTCGACTCAGCTTGTCCAACCTGCCAATCGACTGAGAGCCTGTTTGTTCCCGTCGGGCAGTCGTATCGACGAGATGAAGTTTATAGCCGCCTATCCCGATTATCCTGGAAATCCGTTTATCTACTACGTTACCAGGGACAATAAAGTGTTCCGGGCCGATATTTCTTCTGCCAACGCGGTTGTGGACGACATAACGTCCACGTTTATCAAAGACGGTTACAGCGAAATTACTCAATTCGAATTTTTGTTGCCGAGAACATATAATAGTTCCGACTGTCCGGTCTCTATGAGATTCGGATTGGCTGTGGCTACTTACGATGCTTCGTTGGGAAAAGAAAAAGGCGGTAAACTGGAGATTTTCCTGCTGAAAGAGGGGTCAAGTTCCGGCGAATTGGAACTGGCCAAATATCCTACCGACAAGGAGCTTGCCGACAACCCGCGTGAAGACGGTTATCAGGTGACCATGTCATGGAAAGACATGGGCCGGATTGTTGGATTAGATTACAAACAACAGTAAATTAATTGTAAATCATGAAGAATCTGAAGATAATGAAATATGCCTGCGCCCTGTTAGCCTTTTGCGCTTCGGGGGTGCTTGGCGGATGCAACGATGAAATTGAAGATTTCCGTAAGACCACCGGGTCGCAAGCATCCAACACCGTGTACATTGACGCCAAGGACAGAGAGACAAGCTATTCGCTTCTTCATTCGGTCAATGAGGGATCAACCGGAATGAATGGAGAAGTACTGGCCAGGTTTCCGGTGCATACCACGCTTCCGGCGGCAAGCGGGATAAGCGTTTCGTTCAAGATAGACAATACATTGATAGATGTTTATAACGCGAAGCGCGAAACCGCCTATCTGCCTCTGGTGAGCGATGATGTGTCTATGAACCGTACGACATTGTACATCCCCGAAGGCGGCGTCGTATCCACGGATTCCATATCCGTTTCTTACTCAAAGCCGTTTAGTACATTGAACGACTTGAAGGGATATTTGCTGCCTGTCAGAATCATCGCCTCCACCGGCACAGACGTCGAAACCAACTACAATGAACGGGTGGCGTATATCGTGATTGATGTGGCTAAAGAAAATGGAATTCAGTTTGATCAAACGATGGCTTCGTTTACCAATATTCCTCCTATCGGTTTATTCAGCGACCTGAGCGCTATCGACTTCTCCATTTCGTCGATCACTCCGGTAGAAAATGACACGAAAGTCACCCTGACGGTAAACAATCAGTTGATTGGCGCTTATAATCAGGCAAACGGGACAAGCTATCAGTCTGTTCCTGAAGATATTGCTCCAATAGAAGCGACTATTGCGGCAGGCAGTTCGAAAATATCGGGCGTTTTGTCTTATACGGGAGATGTGACAGCACTCAACAATATGAACGGTTATCTGATCCCGTTGGAAATCGCATCCATCGAAGGCCAGTACTTCCAGCCTGTCAACGAAAAGCGGGTGTTTTATGTGGCGATCAACAATAGTAACCGCTATGCGGCTTTGGTTACCAGTGATAGCGGGTTAGGCTCCAGAGTGAATGACAGAAGCGGTTATAATGTGGTGAAGTTTACCAATAAAGATGGAGCAACAGTTAGCACGGCAAACGGGGTTCAGCCCAATGGAATGTTCTCCGGCAATTTTTTCGCAGTCCAGGGATTGTCCTCAAACTGGTTGGACATAAGCATTGATTTGGGGGCGGATACGGATAATATTACCGGTTTCTTTATAGAAAGCGCCCAACCTAGCGCCTCTATGTCGGTAAAAGCGCTGGATGTGTATTATGCCACAGCCGATATGTATTCAAATGGAAAAGAATCTTATCTCGGGAATCTGCATAATAGCGGCAATACGGGTATATTGCCCATTTATGTTCAAATCAGCGAACCTGTCAAGGCCCGGTATATCATATTAAAGAAAGTCACGCCTGCGTCTCAGTTTATAATGTGGAAGAACTTTTATATTTATACAGCCAATTGACGATAAGAAAAGTTTATAATGAAGAAAAATTTATTTTTATTTTTGCTGGCGCTCGGCTGCTCCGGAAGCTTGTATTCTCAAGGCTTTTCCATTGTGAACGGTATATGGGAAAGAGGCAAACCGGAGGCTGTGAAACTGTTCGGTATCGGCAACGGCGCCTTGCATGAAATCGCTTCCGCCAAAATAGACGGCGAAAACAGGTTCGTGTTCGCTTTTAATCCGCAAGAAGAAGGATTTTATGCTATTGCGTTGTCGCCTACCTCCAGTCAAAACAGGTATGTATTCTACTTCAAGCCGGGCGACCGGCTGAACGTGAAGATCATGGCCGAAGGCTATGAGCTGACAGGCGAGAATACGCCTGAAAACACGGAAATGGCTAGATGGCGCGATTTCATTTTTCCTTTGGAAGACAAAGCGGTGTATTTTCAACAGAAAAACAGTACATACGTGGATTTTTTCCCCTTGCTGGACGAAAAACTGGACGAACTGAAAAGTTATCCGGCCGTTGCCACTCCCAATTTGTTGTTTAACCGCAGGTTTGAAGATTTTAAACGCAACGATTTGCTTTTCGTCGCCATCAACTTCATTCAAACGCCGCGCAGCGCCCATCCCGAAGGAGAAGATTTCAACGATTATTACAGGGAAATCGATCTTCCGTCTTTGACTCGGAATACGTCTATCCTCGATTATCCGGGTGGCATATCCCTGGCGTTGAGCAGTTACATGACACTGTCCAGGATAAACAGCCAGTCGACCGACGCCGAAAAGAAGACCAAACTTGCCGACGTGTCGGATTTGTTGCTTGACGGGCCTGACGCTCATCTGATAGCAAATGACACGATTCGCGGAGAAATAGGCATTCTGCTGGCGCGTTATATCAAAACCTTGCCTAAGTTCGCCGAATTCAAGGCAAAGCACGGAAAGTCCATGGTCACCGATAGCCAGAAAAAACGTATGGATGATATTGAACTTGGCCTCCACAAGAATGTCGCGGGCGAAGAGGCTATCGACTTCCGGTTCCCCGATATAAACGAAAAGGAGTTTGCCTTGTCCGGATTCAAAGGGAAAGTTGTATACATTGATGTGTGGGCCACGTGGTGCGGCCCTTGCAGGAAAGAATTTCCGGCGATGAAAGAACTTGAAAAACAATATCGCGATAATAAAGATATTGTATTTGTGGGCGTTAATGTCGATGTATCCAAAGATATTCAAAAATGGAAAAATTTCCTTGAAAAAGAACAGCTTCCCGGTATACAGATCTTCGCGGGAGACAAAGCGAACGCCGAACTGATGAAACCATACAAGATTTCCGGTATTCCCCGTTTCATCCTGGTTGGAAAAGACGGCAAGCTGGTAATGGCAGACGCGCCAAGGCCATCGTCCACAGAGATAAAAGATCTTCTGGACAGCGTCTTGAAACAATAAACTCCGTGATGGAGCGTTATTAATTATCACACTACTTGTATTGAAAGAAGGAGGATGTCGTAATCGACGACGTCCTCCATTTTTCGTAAAAACAGAATCAACAAAACAGAATCAACATGAAACGAGCACGCAAAACTTGCGCCAAAGAGCGTGAAACAAGGTTTGTCGGAGCCAGTATGTTGCGAGTTCCTTGTGACCATTAAAAAACAAATTATGTACACATGAAATATTCAGGATCTATTATTGCAATTGTTTTTCTGCTATCGGGTTTTGTTTGCGCCCAAACGCCAATCGGCGGATTGGAAGGCGCTATCAATACATTGGGCGCGGCTTTGAAAAACAAGGATATTGCCCTTGCCGGAAAAACATTCGCGCCGGACTTTTCGATAAGTACCGGTACATGGCCTGCCGCGAAAAGCCTGTTGAACACAATACTGGAAAATCTGAAATTTGAGTCGGTCGAATTTGATATGGCGGATATACAGGAAGGCGCGGACACGACTTTTGTAAAAGTGAAGTTCATCTTGGCGGAGGGCCAGCCTCAAGAGAGCGTCGTGGCATTTGACAAGGAGAAGCGTATCTTGTTTATTGACTATTTCGACCGTTTGTTCGGCCATAGCCGTTACCGGAAACCCCGATTAGCCGGGACCTTGCCTTTTATCTCGAAAGGAGGATCTATCGTTCTTGAAATAAAGTTGAATAACGACGGCAGATCGCTGTTGTTCCTGCTCGATACCGGAGCTGACGGAATGGCTATAACAAAAGAGCTTGCCGATTCATTGAAACTCGAGATCGACTGCGTGCAAGATGCGAATGTGGTGGGAGGACAAGCCTGGGTAAGTATTTCTTCCGGAAATACCGTTCACTTGTCGGACTCCATGTCGTTATCGAATCAGAAGATTGCGATATTTGAAAAAGTCAGGCACGATTTGGACGGTATCATCGGACTGAATCTGGTGAAGCAATATATAACCGGGATAGATTTCGATAACAGGCTAATACGCCTGTACTCTTTTGGCGATTACCGCTATGCAAGTGAAAGTAAAATCATCAAAGTGAGTACGCCTTATAATTTGATTTTGGCGCCGGCAACGCTAAACCTCACAGGCAAAAAGGAGGTTACGGGCCATTTTCTTGTAGATACGGGGGCTAATTATCATCTGATTGCCTTTTCGGATTTTGTAAGGAAAAACAGGTTGTTGCTATCCGGGTTCAAACCTGAATCGCAAAGCGCAACCGTGAGCCTGGGGCATGTAACTCCGGTTTATAACGGAAAGGCATTCGGCTTCAGTCTGGCAGGCGGTATTACGCAAAGCGACATGCCTGTGACCCTTCAAGCCTCGAACGGAAAAGCCGCGGCCGGTAATACTCCTGACGGATCGATAGGAATTCAATTCTGGTCTAAATACAATTTAATAATAGATCTACTGAAAAAAGAAATTCATTTGCTTCCGCGCAATTCCGTCTGGCCGGAGAGCTGTTTTTTGCACGCAAATGACGCGGATTGAACGGATGAACGCGGATTATGGAGGACGAGGAGCGCGACGCATCAACGGGTTGATCATAAAATGCAGCCGGCTTAAAAATATATTCATAAAAAACAGATGTAATATAGTATTTTTTATTGATAATATTGTTATTTTTGTGACAAATAAATATTAAACGGGAATATGTCGGAACAATTCGGTAAAACATGGTGGGGTCAACAATGGCTTAAGTCTTTAGCGTATATCGACTACGATAACCGCCTGCCAAGGGGCGGCGCCTATGCCAGAAAAGGAGCAGTCACAGAGATAAGCATCGAAGGCAATATGATTTATGCAAAAGTCCGCGGCAGCCGTCCCAGGCCTTATAATGTGACCATTGTTATCCCTCCCTTTTTCGAAAAGGAAGTGAAGGTGTTGATTGCGGCTATTGTAAAGAAACCTGTGATCATATCCAAACTGTTAAACAGGGAACTCGACCCCGAAGTACTGACAATCGCCGAAAACAACGGACTGAAAGTTTTTCCCCGTCAATGGACCGATTTCAAAATGGTATGCGACTGTCCCGACTGGGCTGTTCCTTGCAAACATCTGGCTGCGGTGATATATAAAGTTTGCGCCGAAATAGACAACAATCCTTTTCTCGTGTTCAAACTGCATAACGTGGATCTGATACAGGAACTCGCAAAAGAAAATATTCATGTTTCCACCCGGAATACCACTGTGCAGTCGTTGGCGGAATTACTCGGGGAAACCACGAAGAAAGAGGGTGCAAACGATTACAAAAAAGCTGTTGAAACAACCGTACAGGGATATAAGTTTCTCAATTATTCAAAGCTGGATTCCATTAGCGACGCACTGGCGCAATTACTGGCCGACACGCCTGTATTTTACCAGAGTACCGGAAATTTCAAGGATAAATACACAACCCTGCTGAAAAAAACAGAACGAAACGGGTTGCGCATTCTGAAAGAAAAATCGGATCTAAAAGATTTTGCAAGCAAATATACCGTTCGGAAGCAAGATGCAAAGCAAGATTTTATAATTAACAAGCACACTGAAATAAAAATCGGGTGCGATTCGAACAACAACATCAAGATAACGCTTGGAGGACACGTCACAAAACTGTCTATGCGGCAACTTATCGTCTCTTTGTGGCAAATCCCCATGAACTTGATAAGCAACTACCAGCCTTCGGTTGAATTGTTGAGCAACCTCCTGCATCTGAGTATGAACCTGGTCGCAACAGGAGCGATAGTACCCCAAATCGTAAGGCTGGACAATCAATCATATCTGATACGCTGGTTGCCTGCCATGCTAAGCAAGCCGGTGAGGATGCTGGTGGAACAGTTGCAATCGATTCTGGATAACGAGTTTGCGCCGGGCGTCGCAGATTATTCCGGAAACAGGGTTATCAATCTCATATCCCCTTTTCTATCGGCGCTTGTCGGCCTGCTCTCGGATAGTAAAGACAGGGACGTCTTTACGGATATGTTTTTTAACGGAAAAGATCATCCGTTCCGGGATCCGGGCGAAGAGGCTTTGCCCGGAGGCATTAACGCCTGGCTTCAACGTTATTATATCGCACAAAGCGTGCATAAACCGGTTATCATTGTAGACGAAGTCAAAGATGACAAGTTTCGCCTCGGTGTTGAAATCGAGACGTCGAAAGACTTGCTTGACAAGATCCCTTTACGAAATATATTGCTTCAGAAACAATATGACCGGATCCGTTTCGAGGTCTTGCAATCGTTAGCGCACCTAAGTTCTTTCATTCCCGGAATAGACGATTATATCAATAGTCAGGGGCAGGCGGAGATGATCCTGGACGATCGGGAGTTTGCGCCTTTCCTGATGCAGGTTATTCCGGCGATAAAGTTATTGGATATAGATATTTTGTTGCCTAAATCATTGCAGGAAATTCTCAGACCGAAGTCCAGCGTGCGTATCAAATCCAAAAGCAAAGATCATAAGGGATTCATGCGTTTGGATAATTTGCTTGATTACGACTGGCAGGTAGCTTTGGGAGACACGCTGATGGACGAAAGTGAATTCAACAAACTCGTCAAGGACAACGAAGGGCTTATTAAATACAAGAAAAACTATATTTATGTTTCTCCTTCGGATCTGGAAAAACTGCATAAACAGTTCAGCTCTACAAAAAACCTGTCTCCGCTCGAAATACTTCGGATAACGCTTGGCGAAGAATATCACGGCGCTAAAATTTCGATCAGCGACGAAGTCAAAGAGATGATCCGCCAACTGACGCAACAGCCTAAAGTTTCTTTACCGGAAGGCCTTAAAGCGGAACTGCGCCCCTATCAGGAGCGGGGTTTCTCGTGGTTGTACCGCAACTCGCAGATCGGGTTTGGCAGCGTATTGGCTGACGACATGGGGTTGGGGAAGACTTTGCAGGTTATAGCCGCCTTACTCAAATACAAGGAAGAAGGCGCGTTGGAAAAAGAAAAAGCGCTGGTTGTAGCTCCTACCGGATTGTTGACAAACTGGATTGCGGAGTTCGAGAAATTCGCCCCGTCGTTGAATATATCGTTATATTACGGCGCCGACAGGCAAATCGACAAAAAGGACCAATTCGACGTTCTGCTAACGTCTTACGGCATAGCGCGTAGCGACGCCTCCCTGCTGAAAAAGGCGAAATGGCAAGTCATTGTCATTGACGAGGCTCAAAATATAAAAAACCAGGATACGGCACAGAGTAAAGCCATAAAGAGTATCGGCGCCAACACGTTTATCGCCATGAGCGGTACGCCTGTCGAAAACCGGCTGAGCGAATTATGGAGCATCATGGATTTTTCCAACAGGGGCTTTTTGGGCAATCTCACTGAATTTAAAGAGATATATGCCAACCCGATACAAAAGTTGAATGATGTGGGCGTTGCCAATAAACTGAAACGTGTGACGGCTCCCTTTATGATGCGCAGGCTCAAAACGGACAAGACAATCATCAGTGATTTGCCCGACAAAATAGAAATCGACAGTTTCGGGTATCTGGCTACAAAACAGGCCGCACTCTACGAAAAAACGCTGCGGGAGGCTATGGCGGTTATCGAAAATGTAGAAGGCGCCGATCATAAATCCTTGTTTGTCAGACAAGGGCTGGTCTTGCAAATGATTTTGGCTCTTAAGCAGATATGCAATCATCCAACCCAGTTCCTTAAAAACAACGTGATGGACGCCTCTCTGTCGGGAAAGACGGATCTGCTTTTCGAGAAACTGGATACAATTATGAATGCCAACGAGAAAACGCTTGTCTTCACCCAGTTTACCGAAATGGGCGGTATGCTTAAGCAATTTATTTCCGAACGCTATGGCGAAGCGCCTTTGTTCTATCACGGAGGATGCACTATGAAACAACGCAAAGAGATGGTAGATCGTTTCCAGAACAACAGGGCGGATAATATTTTTATCCTTTCGCTCAAAGCCGCAGGAACAGGTTTGAACCTGACGGCGGCAAATCATGTCATTCATTACGATCTGTGGTGGAATCCGGCTGTGGAAGCGCAAGCTACAGACCGGGCATATCGCATCGGGCAAAAAAGCAATGTGATGGTACATCGTTTTATAACCAAGGGTACATTTGAAGAGCGGATCAACGAAATGATACAGAGCAAGAAAGCGCTGGCTAACATGACTGTTTCAACAGGTGAAAACTGGATAGGAAATTTAAATAACAACGAATTAAGGGATCTGTTTGAATTGAAGTAGATATAAGTCTTTAATAATTAATTGTCTGGAAAATAAAATTAGCCGGAAAAAAACGTAACGACCCGCGCGCCCAAAGGGGTGGCGCGGGTTTCATTCATTCCCGAATTATAAATCAGGAAAGATAAGTCAGTCTTCCTGAAAACACACATAACTATTTGTTGATCAATAAAATACGACTTTGTATGCATTTGAATGATTTCGTCTCTTCAGGCTGGTAGCGAGAATCATTTTTGAGGCAAAACCGGTTTACATCCGGTTTATAGGCGCTCATGCAGAATACGACGATATAAAAGACTGTTCACAAATTTAAATATACGGCTATGGCAAAAATCAATAACGAAACAGAATACAAGGCAATAATG
>JAISSD010000126.1 GCA_031273295.1 Prevotella sp. | reverse complement strand
ACCTCGAAGCCGTCTTCGATATTGCCGCGGACATTGGCAACGGCATAGAACACATAGTCTGAACCGTTGGCAAAGTCGCTCACATCCAGAGTAACCGATTCAACGCCTGTTCCGCCTTCCGCAATTACCGATTTCCTGGCTTTCAGGAGTTCACTGCCCGAATTTTCAAACATGTAAACGGTAACGTCATTAATGACGGTTTCGTCACCGACCGCATCCACGCCGGTTTCATCCGGTTCGCCGGCGGTTGTATCTGCATCGTCAATGGAATAAGTCACGCTTCGACGCGCCACGGGAAAACTGAAGGTCAAAGTCCCTGTCTGACCGATTGTCTCCGGCCTGGAGACGCTCTCTTCACTGCTGCAACCGGACAACAATCCGGAAGCAATCAGGATAACTGAAAGAATCGCTTTTTTCATAAGTTTGAATTTTGTTAATGAATTTTATTATAGTAATTTTATCCAACAAATATATTAAATACGGTTGGATAAGCAATTACAGATTTCCGCCTTTTTATATCCAATTAGCGGAATTGTGATACAAAAAATCGAATAAAGAGGATGTTTTTTATACCGTGCACGGCATGGCTTTTCGCACGAAAGGCATGTGGTAAAAAACGCATGAACATAAGAGATGAATTAAGATGCGTTTGCTCTGGTTTAAAAGGATACTTGGTGATGAAAAAATAAGCTGTAACAGCCGTACCGTCATTGATAGTGACGGATACAGAGGCGAAGCGCCTTTCCATGATGATTGAAGCCCTGCGACCGTATGATGATCACAGGGCTTTTTTACCGTACGCGCCAGGTTAAATTCTTTGAAAATCAGGAACTAACAATTACACCGATAGTACAGGTCTTTAGATCGGGGCCTTTATTTTTGCCAAACATGGAGAATGGAGAATAATAGCCATAGATGCTAACGTTGTTGATCCCTATCTGGAGCCTGGCTTTCATATCTACGGGACGGATATTGAGATCCTGTCCCATACTTACTTTATGAACGCCTTTTTCATCTTTGATTTTCACCTGCGATTTGGAATAGTATTTAAAGAATCCTGCCACGCCGCCTGATATGTGAAAACTTGAAACCTGGTATTCGAGCAGGAGAGGGATGGTAATGTAATAGGCTATCAATTGTGTCGCTTTGTAATGTACGCCTTCCGGAGCAGGTTCAAACATAGCGATCCCGTCTTTTTTAGTCAAAGCGGAATTGTCGTCAAAATGATATCGGGACCACTCGCTTCCGATGCCACTGACAACAAGCCAGTTCGAGTTCTTTATCTGCTTGTGGAAATCAGTCAGGTTTATCGTAAAATTATGGGATGCGCTCATTTTCAGGCGTCCATTGGGAATATCGTTATAATTCATAAAGCCCATGCCTGTGCCTGTCCAGTGCGGATTGAGGCTTTTCTTTTTCTTCCACGAAAAGATGAAATTGTAAGACGCCCCGTCGTATATCACTTTGCTTTCGGGTTCGGCGGTGGGAATGATTTTCTCCGTTTCGGTGCGGGTAGTAACTGTTTTGCCTGTGACAGTGTCGGTCACTGTACTGGTTACAATGGTCCTGATGATTGTGTCCTGCACGCTTTTTATGCCGTCGTCTGCATAAGCGGACATTGCGAATATGGAAAATGCGAGTATGGCTATAAACTGTTTCATAATAGTTGGGATTTTATTGTAATTTAATACGTTTGTTATTGACATAGATAAACAGGTCTTTCAGCTTCTTCAGTTCGGTTTCCAGGCTCCCTGAAGGAAAATTGCCTTTCATATATACAAGCGTGATTTTCCGTCCTTTATTCTTGTACAGGATAAACTCGCTATTGTTCGTTTTATTCTTGCCAAGGTAATAAGCCCCGGATTCTATCCGTCCGTCTTTTTTTACTTCGGAGATTATTAACCTGTCCCCCGTATCGGCTTTCAGGGCATTCAGCATATCCTGCCTGTTCTGTGCATTTTCGTCAAGGATAATGCTTTTGTAAAATGTGATGTTACTTCCCGGCGAGAGCACATCGGACGATAACTGCAACAATACAGACCCTTCCCGCTTGCCATACCTGTCGAATATATCCTTTATTTTCAGACCGCCCTGAGCATGTGCCGGAGTGTAGGCGATTTGCAGGATAAGGGATAATATGAATATTCCGTGTTTCATGATCTGTTGTTTTATTCAGTGAATGAATCCAGTATTCCTATCTGGGAATCGATTACGTCGGCATTTATTTCCGACACATTTTCTATCGAGATCAGCGCCTCGGCGTTAATCGTCCGCATGTTTGTTATTCTTTCCCCGTCAATGTATAACATCGATTTGGAAGCCTCGTCCCGAGCGTCTGTATAAAACGATTTTACAGTAAGCAGCAGCAGAATGCTTGCGGCTATACTTATCCATGCATAGACGGGCATTTTCTTTTTCTTCCTTTCCATACCGGCTTTTTTCCGTTCTTCCGAGAAGAAATTGAACATTGGTGCATACATTTTGTGCCGTTCCTCAATTTTCGGACGGCGGAAGTATTGGCGCAATATCTTTTCTTCTTCCGTAGATGTTTCTCCGTCGAAGTATCTTTCCAGTATTTTATCTATATCATTCATTACTTATTGTATTGTTTTATTGATACTCAAAAACTTGTCCCGTACCGTTTTCCGGGCCCTGGAGAGATTCACTCTCACTGTAGCCGCCTCGGTTCCCGTTATTTCCGCTATCTCATCCGTTTCATAGCCTTCCACATCGCGCATCAGCATTATTCTTCGTTGAGTTTCGGGCAGGGCGTCTATAATTTTCCGGATAATTGCCACGCTATCGTTCTGCTCGGTATATGTATATGGGGTAAGAGCCGTTTCGTTTACCGTTATATTATCTATCATGATATTATGCCGTTCGCTTCTAAGCCTGTCGATACATATATTTTTTAATGTCTGCATGGCAAATCCTCCAATGTTAGGATGCGCGTTGAGTTGGGCGCGTACATTCCAAAGCCTCAAAAACGTTTCCTGAACGGCGTCTTCCGCATCAATGTCGTTTCTTAGCATATTCTTTGCAAAAACCTGCAGTTTTCCGCGCAGAGGCATCACCGTCGATTTAAATTTTTCCAACTCCATTTTATAAGATAACGGGGCAGGTTGAAAATTGTAACATCAAATACGGTTTTTCTTGAAGATTTCAGGTTAATTTGTTGTTTGGAAAAGAAAAATACGGTACCGGAAGAGCTTTATCCGTGAAATTCGGGCATTGAGCGGCGTCGAAAGTTTTGGTGAAAAACCCGCTTGGAATTACTCTCCTGTCAATTCATGGTATAAATCATTTAAGCGTTCCCGCAGATGCAACACGGCGTATCGTTTTCGCGAAATGAGCGTATTGACGGTGATACCGCTTACTTCTGCAATTTCTTTAAAGGAAAAGCCTTCCAGTTCGGTCAGTTCAAAGACCCGTCGCTGTTCTTCCGGCAGCTCCGACAAGGCAATTTCCAGCTCGTCCCAAACCAGAGAACGGATATATTCTGTTTCGGGAGAAGAGTCTTCGTCCAATAACAGGCCTGTCACTTCCGCGAGGAAAAGTTCCTCCCCGTTGTCGGAAACGACGGTCTTCATTTCTACCTCTTTGCGTTTACGGCTACGGTCTATTATCTGATTATTGGCAACAGTATAGAGCCATGCCGAAATCTGCTCGATCGGCTTCTCTACCAGGTCAATCCTCGCAAGCCGGTAGAAGACATTCTGTAAAATGTCTTCCCCGTCTTCTTTCGAGAGTACCCGCCTGGCTATATAATTTTTCAGTTGTACGCGATATTTTTTGAAAATATCCGAAACATTCTGTTCTTCCGGCAAGTTTGCAGTCATATATTCCTATTCCGGCTTGCCTTCGGGTTGCGACATATCTCTTCCACCAAAGAATCCTTTGCCGAATGGATGCTCTCTCCATATATGGTTACGGATATAGTCCCGGCGTTCTTCCCGGGACATATCTTTCATCTTGTCTTTTAGGTCGTGGATCTCGCGATGACCGTGACAGTCGCGCCCTCCGAAAAAATGTCCCCGTCCAAACCTGCCAAAACCACCGAGAAGCAACCGGCACAATACCATCAATCCGGCGGCCTGCCAGTAATTGATGGCCGCCCATCCTATGACGGGAGGAACCAGGGCATTCCAAAGTAACATTACAATGGCTATTGCCGCAGCAAACACGGCTATAAACGCCAATAGGCCGAAAAACTTTTTTTTCTTGTTCATTTTTTCT
The DNA here is from genome assembly GCA_031273295.1 of Prevotella sp. Taxonomy (GTDB): domain Bacteria; phylum Bacteroidota; class Bacteroidia; order Bacteroidales; family Dysgonomonadaceae; genus Dysgonomonas. The sequence goes on along the minus strand of JAISSD010000126.1, from coordinate 3,819 downwards.
GTTTTTTGTTTTTTGTTTGTTATTATACTATAATTAATTCGATTGCATCCGGCGGGCATGCAAATTCACACCTTCCGCATCTTTACCTGTTTTTGATTCGCAAGATACGTCTCTATCAGTAAAGACGAACGGGGAAGAAAAATATTTCAGCGTATTTTGGTTTGTAACATAATTTCCGGGCAAAACCATGGCGAAAAAAACGGAAAGGACAAAGAGTCTGAAAATTATTATTCAATTATAATAATTTATTCTTAATTCATTTGAAATTAACAAATATTATGTATATTTGCACACGAAAAGTTTGAAAACTTGTAACCTTGGCTGACGAATTGAATTGCCGCCATTCTTTTCTTTATTACATTCCCGTTCAAACTTTAGTGTAAACATTTTAATGTATAAGTGATTATGTTAGAGTTTAAGAAGTATAACTCCATAGAAAATACCTATAACAAGGAGTTCATGGAAAAGATCAAGTCAGAAGGGTACGATTCCCTTCCCTATGTGGTACAGGAAAAGGTACACGGAGCAAACTGCTGCTTTGTTACGGACGGAAAAGAAGCGCATTTTGCTAAAAGAACCGGTATGATTGAACCCGGAGAAAAGTTTTATGATTACGAAGAATTACTTGCGAGATACAAAGAAAGGGTAATTCTTCTATTTGTCCGGATTAAAGAGATATATCCGGATACGGAAAGCGTATTGATATACGGGGAAATGTTTGGCGGTAGATATCCGCATCCGGAGGTAAAAAATGCTCCGCAGGCAATGTGCATCCAGAAAGGCGTTTTCTATAGCCCATGCCACGAATTCTACGGTTTTGACATATATGTATGCGGCGCAGATATCAATAGATACCTGTCTGTGGATAAAGTCAATAATTTATTTGAGGAAAGCGGTTTCCTTTATGCAAAAACGTTGTTTGAAGGAAGTTTGGAAGACTGTTTATTATATCCGAATGTCTTTCAGAGTCATATTGCCGAATGGTTAGGATTTCCTCCGATCGAAGAAAATGTTTGCGAAGGAGTGGTTATTCGTCCTGTTGAACCGCTTTTCTTCAAAAATGGCTCTCGCTTGTTATTGAAGAACAAGAATAGCAAATTTGCCGAAAAGAAGTCGATAAAGAAGCGAAACCCGGCTCTGTTTGACAAACCGGCATACAGCAAAGAGTTGATTGATATACAGACTATTGTAGAATCGTTTATAACTGAAAACAGGTTGAACAACACCATTGGCAAGATTGGGGAAGTCTCGTTTCCAAAAGATACGGGACGGTTGATTGGTCTGCTGGCCAAGGATGTTCTGGAAGATTTTCTAAAGGAATATTCCGGAACTTATGCTACTTTGGAAAAAAGCGAGCAGAAAATACTGAACAGGCATATCAGCAAGGAGGCAGCGGAACTTATTAAAAAAGTTTATATGACTGTATAATCGAATTGCCCTACTTATTTCATAGGGCAATTCTTGAAATAAGGAATGAGAAATAAATAATTTATAGCAGAATATGCCGGGAAGACAGGGTTAAATTAAGAATTAAGAATTAAGAATGAAGGATTGAGAATGAAGAATTAAGAATGAAGGATGAAGGATTAAGGATTAAGGATTAAGGATTAAGAATTAATCCCTAACTCCGCTTAAGTTAGGGATGCTATTGTCCTCAAACGGGGTAAAAAAAATTATATTCATATGAAATAACGCAGATAACCAATGCTTTATGATTCTATCATATATATTGTGGCATTTTTGTAATACATTGAATTACAGAATTATCTATTTGTGGAGTATCAAAATTGATAAAATGTTTTACTAAATGACAATGTATCAAATAAATAGATTAATAGACGTACTAAAAATGGCGGAGTTAGGGATTAAGAATGAAGAATCAAAAATGGCGCAAGGCGAAAGGGTGCAATTAACCGGTCAGACAGACGTTTGGCTCCGCCGATTTTCAATTCAATTCAATTCAATTCAAACTGTCGCACTGCAAGAAAAAAAGAACGGCCAAATTTATTTATATCGTGCACGGCATGGTTTTGTGCATGGATGGTATATGGTAAAAAACCTCATTTTCACTTAATTTTTCCAACAAAACAACCTTCTATGTAACTGGATTTATGGCGAACCGCTAAGGCGTTGCTTTCCAGTTTCTTTTTGCGGGCGGCGGTCTATCGCTTGGGGACTCAGTAGCAATGGAATATCATATAGCTCCAAACCTCATTAAAATTGTCGCACTGTAAAAAAAGAACAGTCAAATTCATTTAACACAAAGAGCACAAAGGTATCACAAAGGGCACAAAGAATATCCTTGAAAATCAGGAAGAACGCCACGCCACAAAATGGTAAAAACCTCATTTTCACTTAATTTTTCCAACAAAACAACCTCGTAGCCAATGAGTTACCCCAGACACCCAACCTCATTACTCATTGAAAATAAAGTATATATACCATGCCGTGTGCGCTATAAATCCCGAAAAAAGGTCGCAGGGAATTGCAATCCCCTGCGACCCGAGTCTGGTTTACAGCCTTTACGATAGTCCGCCGATTGTCGCTGCGCACGGCAAGGCTTTATGGCGGCTAGCCAATCGTAGTCAGCTTCCCGCGCATTCTTCATTCTTCATTCTTCATTCTTCATTCTTCATTTTTCATTTTTCATTTTTCATTCTTCTTTTTTATTTCTGGATACAACGAACAGAATAGCCTGCCGCACGATGGAACGCACCTATACCCGTCTCCGAAGCGCCAGTGAAATAGAATCTCTCTGCGTTGTTACCGTTTGGGGTAGACGACCAATAGTAGCCCCATACATTCTCGTCAAACCACCCACCGGCAATGCTGCGCCAACCGGCGATAGGCAGATAAAGGCTGGCGTTGGACGGAACTGCGTCGGATGGAATCACCAGGCCATTGCTGAAAGTAGCCTCAGTACATTTGGTTCTCAAAGCTATCCACTCATTGGCTGTTGGAACTTTCCAACCATCAGGACATGGACCCTGTGCATTAACGCCCGACCATAAGTTGCCATCCGGCGGGCTTAACCAGTCGGAAGCGCTTGTGATAAACTTGGCTTTGTGAGTAGTAGAAGCGTCCGTAGCGGAAACAGGGCCGCCAAAGGTAGTTCCTGCTATGCCGTAAGTAAACTCTGCGTAACTGCGCCCCCACTGAAAAATATAACCGCGACCGGCAAGATTAGCGCTGTAAGTGGTAGACGTCGCGCCTACGTTCACAGGAGCCCAATAATAGCCCCCGACAAGGACTGGCCTGTACTCTGTGTTGTCGTAAAGAGGAACGGACGTGATCTGAAAGGTCGTATCCAACCCTGTTTTCTCGTCTTCTATCGTGAGCTTTCCACCGATCGGGTAAACTGTTTTTGCCAGTGTGATGCTGTAAGTCTTTTTGATTTTACCGCCCGTATAAGTGACAACGGGAGCGCCTTCCGCAACGGGAGTTACATCGTTTTCCAAAACATATTCTTCAGCGTAACCGGCCCCGAGATCCAGGACAAGGCTGGCCTTCAATTCGCCCGTTTCTTTATTTTCGCTCAAAGTAAAGAATCTCAACGTGTTGGCCCCTGTATTGTCCGAAAGGTCAATGCGATCGTCAGTCAGCGGTACGTCGTTCAATTCGAAGCCCGAATATTCAAATGCACCGGAAGGCGGAGTGGCCGTCACCTCCGCGCCATCACCCCAGTCGGATACTTCAAGTTTGAATGCCAGAGCCTTCTGCCCGATTCGGGACACCTTCAACGTGTAGCGTTTATTGGCCTCTATATCCAGGCTATCGGGCAACTGTACGCGGTACAGCCGCACGCTGTTGTCGATCGTA
>JAISSD010000123.1 GCA_031273295.1 Prevotella sp. | reverse complement strand
TCTTTGTCTCAAAGAAAAAAATATGATACATTTGAATATCAGGGAAGAAGACCGGGAGATCATTGCGAAAGGCAGGTATACACAGCCTCATCCGCGGGTTATGCAGAAATATGACGCCTTGCACATGAAGGATTCCGGATTATCCAACAGGGAATACACCTCAGGCAGGAGATATTGTAGTACATGAAGCCACTAGCGGTCGTCCCGATGGCCATATCGCCATGTACAATGGTGAACGATGGATTTCGGACTTCGTACAAAGCGACATGTTTGGAGGTTCTGCATATAGAAATGCCTCCAATTACACGATTTTTAGATGGAACTCATAAAATAAAATAAATAATGAAACTAAAAATAATATATTTACTGTTCCTGTATTGTTTTACGCTTTATCCGTTTACGGCTTACGGGTATCAAAAGACTGTTAATATATCGACGGACGGACCGGGCGAAGAACAGAAAAACAATGTGGCAGATACCGTGAAACCGGATACAGTCATCAAACAGGAAGCTATCCGTATGATTAGGGATTTTTATAAGATTTATACTATGAATATCCTGTCCGGTATTTCTTCCAGCGATTTGCCTGTAAAAAAATATTTGACCCAAAGGCTGATAGAAAAAACAGATCGGATACGAACAGCAACAGACTCTGACCCTGTCATCCGCGCCCAGGATTTCAGAAAGGATGTTATTGAAACGCTAAGTGTTGGATATTTGGACAAGAATTGGTATATGATTGGTTATACATGGGACGGGAAGCATACGGATATACCTCTGAGAGTAACCCGGACAAACGGGCAATATATGATTGATTATATTACTCCTGTATGGAATGGCTCCCTTTACGGGGACAGCCTGTTTTTTGATAATCCGGAACCGCAAACGATAGATGCTTCCACCCCTTTGTGCTTGCTGAAAACTTTTTATGCAGCCTATACGCTGGAATATTGCAGTATGCCTGAAAACCTGACACTTAGACTGGCTGCATTGCGTGCGGCGTATCTGACGCCCAATGCTTCGGCGCAATTTGAGTATTCAGTAAACAAATATAAACTGGATGGCAGGCTGAACTATGACTTGTTAATCGATTATTTTGATTTTGACCGTTTGTGGCTTCCCTCCATGAAATTCAGTCAATCAAGTGAAGATACCTGCCTGACAAGCTACACAAGAGGAAATATTCCCTGTACGGTCAAACTTAAAGTAATCAGGCAAGGTGAGGAATACCGGATTGACAGTATAACAAAACACGATATGTAGTATAATGAATTTGCAAGTATTCAGGTACTTTATATAAATACCAAATAATCAATTATATATCACATTAAGAATAATCGTAACTGTTCAGGTGTCAAAACGAATTGATTTGCAAATATTTATCTTGATTCAGGTTTTGATGTTTAATGTGGACGATAATTATAAACTGCATATTATAAGCTAATTATAAAATTAACGCTCAAATACGATTGATTATTCTGTAACCACTCGGGTTTAAAAACAAGAGATAGATTCACACATTAGCCAGGCAGGATAAAGCAGGATAAATCCTATAACCGTCAGGCTAAGGTTTAAAAGGATGTCAGGATTGCAAGACATGTGAACAATTTTAGTTTATGACACAAAGACAGTTACCTTTTTCGATGCCGGATGCAATACACTGGCGACCGAATCGGAAAAAATTGCATGAAAAAGAGGCTGACCTTTTGAGACAGCCTCTTTCCTGTATCCGAATAATGTATATTATCCGTTAACTTTAGCCATGTGGGCGATAAGATCAAGCATTTTGGTTGAGAATCCCCATTCGTTGTCATACCAGCTGACAACTTTTACAAAAGTCGGACTCAACTGGATACCTGCCTTGGCGTCGAAGATAGAAGTACGCGGGTCTCCGATAAAGTCGGAAGATACAACAGCGTCTTCAGTATATCCGAGAACGCCTTTCAATTCGCCTTCAGAAGCTTCTTTCATGGCTTTACAGATCTCGTCGTAGCCGGTTTCTTTTGCCAGACGGGCGGTTAAGTCAACAACCGACACATCCAGAGTAGGAACGCGCATCGACATGCCTGTCAGTTTTCCGTTAAGTTCGGGAATAACCTTGCCTACTGCTTTAGCGGCGCCTGTGGAAGACGGGATGATATTGCCGGCGGCGGCGCGTCCGCCTCTCCAGTCCTTGGCCGAAGGCCCGTCTACTGTTTTCTGGGTAGCGGTAGTGGAGTGTACGGTAGTCATCAAGGCTTCCACGATACCGAATTTATCATTCAGTACTTTAGCGATAGGAGCAAGGCAATTTGTGGTACAGGAAGCATTGGAAACGAATTGCTCGCCTTTTTGGTAAGTTTTTTCGTTCACGCCGCATACAAACATTCGAGTGTCGTCTTTTGAAGGACCCGACATGACCACATATTTTGCGCCGGCATCGATATGTCCCTGAGCTTTTGGCTTCTCAAGGAAAAGACCGGTAGATTCCACAATGTATTCAGCGCCTGTTTCATTCCATTTCAGGTCGGCAGGATTTTTTTCGGCCGTTACGCGAATAGCCTTGCCGTTTACAACCAGTTTGCCGTCTTTTACTTCAACCGTCCCGTTGAATTTTCCATGAATAGTGTCATATTTAAGCATATATGCCATGTATTCAACATCGATAAGGTCGTTGATACCTACAACCTGAATGTCATTTCTGCCTTGTGCAGCGCGAAACACCAAACGACCGATACGTCCGAAACCGTTAATACCTACTTTAATCATTGTCATTATAATTTTACAGTTAAAAAATTGAATATATCCTGATCCGGGAATCCGTTTAGATCTTTCAAGAATACGACTTTAAAATATAAAACGAGCCGTTCCAGTACCAAAGCGCTTCATCAACTAAAATTTAAACAGGTTCCAAATGCTTGTTGGAAAAGTAAATATTTATGTTTTAAAACATGATCTCCAAAAAGCTGTGCAAAAATAGCAAAAATATTTCGGATTCAAGAAAACCCGCAGCCATTTTTAACGACAAATTACTTGATTTTTATAACGATAGTCGCTTTTTTGCCTCTTTTGTAATGTCGGGGTTGCTTTTTGCTGTTTTTGGTAATTAAAGTCTCAAAAAAGGTACATCACGGCATTTCACATTGACAAGGGGTTGCAAGCCCTTGTTGTGACAGAGCCGCATAAACAGAAATACCCTCATTGTCCGCCGCCCATGAAGTATAGAAAATCCACAGAATCGCCTTCATTTATTTCTGTTGCGTCAAAATCTTCACGATTGATAAATTCTCCGTTGATCTGCACGGAAACCATGTCCGGCTGAAGTATGTTGTTCAATCTGACAAGCTCGTTTAAAGATACGGGAAGCACAACCTCCTGTTCTTCGTCGTTCACTACTATTTTACCCATTGTTTATACCTGTTTTTTCTTGATCACTACTTTCCAGTAATTACCGGTTTGCGTTTGTTCCAATATTTCATGCCCTTCATTCCGTACCGAACCGGGAACATTATTGATGGGTTGCCCCTCGTCGAGCCATATCTCAAGTATCTCTCCCGGTTGCATAGACGATAACAGTATCTTGGTTTGCACAAAGTTCATCGGACAGGCTACTCCCCTCAAGTCTTTGGTTTTGCGATCATTTACATTTTTTTCCTGATCATACTGTCCCGTATCTTCTTTCAATCTTTTCCCGTCGGCTTGCCGAATCTTTACATTTTTAAACTGCAAGGATTCGTCCATGTTTTTATAAAGCCCGATAACCTTGTCGGCCAAAGCGTAAATTTCATCTTTGCGAGAGTTAAAATCAAAATTTCTATCGTCGCGCGCAACAGATACGACATTTCGGAATCCGTCTTCAACAAAACCCGGTTCAATAAAGGTTTTAATGAACAAATTAAAAATATCATCCGTTGTCTTGGGTTCGGCTCCGCGGGTAACCAATAGCATCCGGGACGAGGAATAAATAATATTGTACAAAAGATCATTCCTTTTGGCCCTGTCTGTTTCTGCTTCGAGAGCGACTTTGTTGGAATCGATAGAATCAAGGTCCACCTCGATCATATCGAAAAGTCCAGCAGAACATTCGGGGGCGCCTCTTCCCGTAACGCTGAATACGGTTTCCGCCCCCCAATCAAAGTAATAATTTTTGTCGTCGTCAAACGATGGAATATTCTTGTACTTTTCTATTAATCGAAGAGCGAATTCTTTGCCTTCCGATTGCAAATATCTTGTCAATGAAGGGTATTCGGCTTTTGTATTCAAATATGCCTCAAGCAAGCGGCATACAAACTTTGGAATATCTCTGGCGCTTATGCCGCCAACAGGCTCCGCCAACTTGGGAGAAGTGTTTCTATCTGCCGCCAAATAGATCCGGTAACCGGGGTATATGCGCTCGTTTCGCAATATTTTCCCGGAGAAACCAATATCGCCCCAAAACTGTTGCCCGCAAGAATTAGGACATCCTGAAATATGAATTCGGACAGAACCAAGCTCGTCCAAATCCAAATCACTGTTTAACAACTCTTTACGGATAGCCGCAGCCAAGCCTTTAGACAAGCCGATACCCAAGCGGCAAGTATCTGCTCCGGTACACGATACAATATTATTAACCAAAACGGGCGCATGTAATTCCCTGTTAATTTCGAGAAGCAGCGTATATAATTCGGGAAGAGCGATATCGGGTATGTTGCGCAAACGAATACTTTGGGTCGTCGTAAAGCGAATCGTATGATCTCCAAACTGTCCGACAAATTTCAACAGCTTTTGGAGTCCAGCAACTGATCTACTGTCATCCAAGCGTATATTTCCCAGTAAAACAGGGACTAAAATACTGTTGTAACCTTCTTGCTTTTGATGGGCTACATAGCGTTTTTTCCACAAATCATATTTTTCCGTATCTATCAATGTATTTTCCTTGGGCTTGTAGGAATACGAAGGGCGCTCAACTTCCATATCATCCAAAGAGAACGGCGACGACACTTTTTTTGCCTCCTTGTAATATTCCTTTATCAGGCGTATTGTTTCGGCTTCACCCAACTTGTAGAAAATGAAACGTAAACGGGCTTTACTCTTGTTTTTTCTGTTTCCGTGTTCCGAAAAGAATTTTTTTAAAGCTTCGGCTACGGCATAGAGTTCGTTTACCGGAACAAAATCAAACAAGACCCAACCGACAGTCGGTTTAGCGCCGCCTCCGCCTCCGGCATATACAAGAAAACCTTTTTTACCCTTTTCCATCTTTGCAACGAAACCGACGTCATTGACCGCCGCATATCCAAGCTGCCTGTCGTCGGACGAAAATGCGATTTTCATTTTCCGGGGAAGCAAATAAGAGTCGGCTTCCGCAATCAGTCTAGACGTTAATTCCATTGCATAAGGAGTTGTATCGAAAACCTCGCCGCCCGACAAGCCGCTTTCTTCGGAAACCAGAATATTGCGAACCGTATTTCCGCCGCCGCCTTTTGTGCCAAGCCCGGTTTTTTGCAATTCGTCGAGTATCGGTTTCACATCGTCGAGTTGCAAATTCTGTATCTGTATCTCCTGACGCGTTGTGATATGTAACAGATCTGAATTGCGCCTTTTTGCAATATCTATCAGATCTAAAAACCGGGAGGGATAGATAACTCCACCCGTTGTACGCACCCGCGACATATAAACTTCATCCTGCCGTTGTTCGTATATTCCCATTGGAACCCGAAAAGCTTTAAACTGGACTATTCCTGTTTTCTTTTGCCGGTAGTCGTTCGCCAGTGTTGCAAACGCGGCAATATCATTTCCTAATGTTTCAGGTAACCTGTACATATATCAAGCGATTTTGTTTTAATAACGGGTGTTCCATAATCATTGATCGCAAGCTCCCTGTTAAATAAACTGCTGAAAATTAATGGAATAGCCGTCATCAATATTTATTTTACATATCAGGGCAAAAATAAAATATTTTTGATTGTTCCAAAATACCGCATTAAGGGTATATTGTTTTCTGTTACCGTTTTACTTTTAATGTAGAAACATGAAGCGCCACGACTACGAATATTTCTTTACGCCTGCCCTACCCCTCCTCCGGCGGAATATTCTTCCCTGCGAATTTGTTGAGTTTAAAATACGAACAGCAATGCCGGACGCATCCGTATTTGAATACCCAGGCATTGTTAATCATGATTTTGCGCCGGAGATCAAACGACTTGTAATGCTTCATGATACCCAGATACGAATTGACAGTACAACGCAAGCCCGACGGATCGACAGACCCCTCTGACTTCAATTCCTCAAGACGCTTCGA
>JAISSD010000117.1 GCA_031273295.1 Prevotella sp. | reverse complement strand
AAAAAAATTATATTCATGAAACCTGTACTTTTATGCGGCTTGCTAGCCACTTTGTTTCTATATTTCGGTTCGTGTAAAAACACGGACGACGAGTTTCTGCCTGATGACGTTTTGCCTCCGGTTCCGGAAGGCTATGTGCGCATGCAGATCACTGTTCCGGGTCTTACCCCGGTATCTACTTACGCTTTGGGTACTGCTGACGAAACTCATGTATCTGAAGTTGATGTTCTGGTCTTCGGTTCGGACAGCAAATACCTGTGTCATGCGGCTGTAACCGAGCCGTCAAAAATCACCGGCACTGGTAGTACAAAGACTTTTGATGTTGACTTGCGGGCGGCTGGCAATATTGCCAGCGCTTATGTCATGGTCGTTGCCAATGCAGCGGTTGACACTACCGGTTTTGCGTCCAGTCGCCCCACAAAGGAAACTGTTATGAGGGAGAAGATAACCTTCGCTTCTTCCGGCAAGTGGAATGTAGCCAAAACAAACGATACGGATTTCACTCCTTTGCCGATGTGGGGTATGACAGCTTCTCCCGTCTCCTTGGCCGGTACAAGCAGCATTTCGTCCATTTCCCTGATACGCAGTGTGGCAAGAATTGATGTGGGACTCAAGTTCCCCGACAATGTGACTGACGGTACGGAAACTGCTACGGGCTTGGGATCTACCTTCATTCTCGAAGAAGTTTATCTGTACAACTCTCTTGACAAAGGGTCTGTAGCTCCATACAGCAGCAACTATTCGGGAACAACAGCTACAGCGCCGTCCATCCCGACTCCTGCTCCAGGCGTCAATAATTCGCCGGTTCCATCCTATCTGTCATCCAATGGCACGGCTGACGGGTTCACTTCCAACAAGTCGTGCATGAGCGCAATCTATATGGCAGAACATGCAGCAGGGACTGACGCCCTGACAAACAATCCTTATCTTGTCATCGGAGGCAAGTACAACGGATCAGGTACCGTTACCTACTACCGCCTCGACTTTGTCAGTGGCAACTATCCAAACCAGGAGTTCCTGCCTGTCCTGCGTAACCACCGTTACAGGTTCAATATCACCGGAGTTGCAGGCCCGGGTTATACGTCTGCTGCTCTTGCCGCTGCTGCAAGGCCTGTCAATCTGACTTACGATTTGTCCGCCACCGATGAATCACTTGCTTCCTATGTCTATAACGGGCAGTATGCACTGGGGGTAAGTCAGGACAGTTATACTTTGGACAACGCGGCCCAGTCGGCTACCTTGCAGGTATCCACAACCTGTGAAAGTGGTTATACTGCCGTGTCAAGCGATCCGGACTGGTTGAGATTCGGTTCCACTTTCGGCAGCGGTACCGCCACCGTCACCAATACCGCGGCGAATACACTCTCTACCCTGACATTCAGTGTGGCCGCCAATAGCGGCGCACAGCGACCTGCTACTATCACCATCACTTCGGGCCGGTTAACGAAAGTGGTAAATGTCACACAGAGCAATATCGACAGATTCACAGTAACGGGTCTGCCAACAACCAGTCCGACGTATTCGGTTGGTGGCGGGGACAAGACTCTGACGGTTACATCGCTTTACGAATGGTCTGTCAATGTCAGTGAGGACAGGTACGGGATTGTCAAGACCTTTACCTCAAAAGGGTCGGGCAGCGGGATTTTCAATTTTAGCCTTTTCAGCAATTTATCAAACGATTATGTGCCGGAAGCCACCTTTACTTTCTTTAGCCCTGCCGGTGAGTTTGATCCCGTGGAACAGAAGTTTAGCATGGCTGCATCCACAGCCGCGTACGTACCGTCAACAACTCACAAGGGTTGGGCTGGCAGCAATATTTATTGGAACGGAACCAAGCTGACCTTCGCCGACACCCCGTCTTCTCCTCCCAGTTACACTGCTGATCCTGCTACCCCGGAGACTTACCAAGGTGTTTTCTTTAAATGGGGCAGCCTCGTTGGACTGGATCCGAGCTTCTCGAATTCTACTTACAAACCGACGGGCAACGCGGCATGGAATGGCGATTGCAGAGTGTTTGTACCCGACTGGAACCCGACTACCCCTACCAGTAGCAGCTGGACAAACAGGAGAGCCGATGCCGTATCCGTTACCACCGACGGCGATGACGACACCGGAGCTGCCGTCAGTCCCGCCGACTTTTCCAAATGGGATAACATTCCTTACGTGAGCGCCGGAAACACAACCAACAGCTCAGCCCTGGCCTATCTCACCAAAGACGCCGATACCGATCTATCCATCGGCGCCGCTGTCACCACTCCCTCCACGGACGGAGGTCATATTCCCAGTCCAGGTGTTACTGTTTCTGTTGAAAAGATGAAGGGAGATATTTGCAGATACCTGACTCAAACGGGCGATGCTCCGGGATCGCCGAAAGTAAAATGGCGTATGCCAACTTCCGATGAATTTACAGGGTCTAATTCGGAATATGCAACAAACTCGAATCGTAATGACTGGACCAATCAAACCACATCCACCTCTATCACTTTCAGGTACGACGGTATGTATCAGCCCGCAGCGGGCCGCCGCAAGACAAACGATGTCATCGCAAACTACCAGCCGTGGTTTCCCTCCAGCGGGTCCCGTCACTATAGCACCGGCGCAATGCACGAAGTAGGCATCGCCGCCCACCACTGGACCTCCTCGCCAGGTAATTCGGAAGCGTACCGTATGGCCATCTACAATAACAACCGGCAACCTGGCTACACCTACAATCGACCGTTCGGCCTCCCAGTCCGTTGTGTTAAAGAATGAGCACCGGTTAGTTACGCCAATCTTGAGCATTGTGACGGATACTCATATTCATTTGACTGGCGCATAAATAAGGGCTAACAAAGAAAAAGCGACAAAAAGAAGAAATAAACTTCAATTTGTCGCTTCCGGTGCGCATGAAGGGACTCGAACCCCCACGAACATAGTTCACTGCCACCTGAAGACAGCGCGGCTACCAATTACGCCACATGCGCTTTTATCCGGGCAAAAAACGGGACTTTAACCCTCGCTCGCATACTGAAAATAAACATTTTCCTGAATCAACCTGAAGACCAAGCGCTGATTTAGCGCCTTTTTTCTGTCTTAATCTGTCATACAAGCGTCCTCCGGCAACCTGTTTTTCTTTTCGGATTCAAAAATAGTCTCTTTTTTTTAATTACACAAGTTTAAAATCATATTTCTCTTTTTTCCCTCTACAGATTTTTTAAAGTCGATATTATCAAAAAATATCAGGCGAGTCGCTGGCAGATATGAAAACTACCTGTTTTAATCATCTCGTATTTGCAGTGTTAAAACAAAATAACCGGCTATCGGAGCCGGGCAAGGACGGATGATCAGACAAAAAACAGACTGGAAATGAATAAAGAACCGGAAACCGGCGAAAGCCAAATACAGATGTTATTCGCATAAGAGAATATTCGTGGAAAAATTAAACGGTTTTCCGGTATTTTTTATTGACGATCCGCGAACAGAGAGGATACAGGGTACTGTTATCTGCTGTATTTTACCATTGCCTTTTATTTGTTTAAGCAGCAGTTTACAGGCTGTTTCTCCCATTTTATAGGTTTGGTGCGTCACGGCGGTGAGGGGAGGATCTACGTAATTGGAATGCGTTTCATCGGTATAGCCGATTAATGCGATATCGTCGGGGATACGCAGTTTACGTTCTTTTATGGCTTTCATTGCGCCAAATGCAAGACTGTCGGTCATGCCCAATATAGCGTCCGGGGGATTGGGTAGCGAGAGTAAAAAGCAAGCTCCCTCATACCCGGCTTCGTATCCGATCTTTTTACAAAAAACCAATTCTTTTTCGATCGGTATTTTATGTTCGCGTAAAGCCTGTAAATATCCGTGTTTCCTTTGTTTAACGATTTCGAGATGATTGGCTCCCCCTATGAAAGCAATACGCTTGGAACCTGTTGACAGAAAATGTTCCGTAGCTTTTTGCGCCGATTCCACATTGTTGGTGATAACCGAGGAAAACGTGTCTGTCAGGCATGTTCTGTCAAAGAAAACCAAGGGGATGTTTTGTTCTGCCAGGGCTTCGAAATGGGAATAGTCTGTTGTGTCTTGCGATAGACAGGCGATAATGCCTTCCACACGGATGTTGATCAAATCTTCCAGGCATTTCTTTTCCAGTTCGTATTGTTCGTATGAAGATGTTATGATTGTAGAATATCCGTTTTTTCCGGCTATATCGTTAATGCCGCTTATAATGGAGGAATAATAATGCGTGACAATGTCGGGGACTATAATTCCAATTATCCGGGGCGCATTTTTGAGAAGGCTCATTGCAAAGGGATTGGGGCGGTAATTCCTTTTTTTAGCTAAAATTTTAATCTTTTCCCGCATCTCTTTACTGATTTCGGAACTATTCTTTAAAGCTCTTGAAACAGTGGAGATTGACACTCTCAATTCAGCGGCCAGATCTTTAAGCGATGTCGGTCTTTTTTTGTCCATAAAATTATAATATGGTACAAAGATAAGAGATAACGGGTATTTACGCAAAGCTTTGCGTTAGGTTTTAATATAATCTGTTACAAGGGAAAAATACAAACAAATACCTTTGAAAACATTATAATCTAAAAATAGAGCCGTGGAATACAGAGAAATCGGAAAAACCGGGATGAAAGTATCCTGTCTTGGCTTTGGTTCCTCCTCTTTGGGAGGGGTTTTTCATTCAATCAAGGAAGAAGAAGGGATCGAGGCGGTTTATACAGCAGTACATAACGGAATCAACTTTATAGATGTTTCTCCTTATTACGGGCATTTTAAAGCTGAAACAGTGTTGGGTAAAGCCTTGAAAAATATGGACAGGAATATGTATTATCTGTCAACAAAGGTCGGTCGTTACGGGCAGGACGGCGAGAACTACTGGGATTATTCTGCAAAAAAAGCAAGAGACAGCGTCTTTGAAAGTATGGAACGGCTGAATGTGGATTATGTTGACTTGATCAATATACATGATATTGAATTTGCAGATCTGGAACAGATATGTAACGAAACGCTTCCCGCATTGGTCGAATTGCGAAACAGGGGTGTCGTGAAGCATGTGGGCGTCACTAATCTTGCTCTTCGCCATTTCAAGTATGTAATAGATCATGTTCCTGAAGGAACTGTTGAAAGCGTTTTGTCTTTTTGTCATTATTGCCTCAATGACGATGCTTTGATTGATTATCTTGATTATTTTGAACAAAAGGGAATCGGCGTGATCAACGCCTCTCCGTTTTCCATGGGATTATTGACCGAACAGGGGGCTCCGGATTGGCATCCTGCGCCAAAGCCTTTACGGAATTTGTGCAAAAAAGCGGTGCAGCATTGTAAAACCGCCGGAAAATCAATTGAACAGTTGGCTATAAGGTATGCTGTCAATAATCCGGGAATTGCGACTACTTTATTCAGTACGACTCGTCCGGAAGCTGTTTTACAGAATATAAAATGGGCGAGTGAGGCATTGGACGAAAAATTGTTAACGGAAGTTCAAACGATATTGAAGCCCGGATTCAGAGATACATGGTTAAATAGTTAACGCCCTGATAAAATGAAAGCTGTTGCAATATTGGAAGCAGGACGAGTGTCTGTTGTAGAAAGAATGAAACCCCGGCCAAAGCCGGGCGAGGTACTTGTCAAGACAGGATATGTGGGATTTTGCGGATCCGACCTGAATACATTTCTGGGTAAAAATCCGATGGTAAGGATGCCTGTAATACCGGGACATGAAATAGGCGGAGTGGTAGAGACCGTAACCGAAAGCGTTCCCGTGAACATACAGCCGGGGATGTCCTGTACCGTTAATCCGTATACAAGTTGCGGATATTGCCCCTCGTGTCGCAATGGCCGGCCGAATGCCTGTCAATTTAATCAAACCTTGGGCGTACAGCGCGACGGGGCAATGTGTGAATATATTGCTGTTCCATGGCAAAAAGTAATTGTAGACAAGGATATAAGTTCAAAAGATTTTGCATTGGTAGAACCGATGAGCGTAGGTTTTCATGCCGTATCCAGAGCCGCCGTAACAGACCTGGATATTGTATTGGTTATCGGATGCGGTATGATCGGTATAGGTGCGATCATACGTGCCGTTCTGCGTGGAGCCAGAGTCATAGCAATGGATTTGGATGACGATAAATTAAGTCTGGCAAAACGATTGGGAGCAGTATACGCAATCAATTCCCGGACAGAGGATGTACATGCACGATTGCAGGAGATTACAGGCGGCGCCGGTCCTGATGTGGTAATAGAAGCTGTGGGGACGCCTGTTACATACCGGTCAGCCATAGATGAAGTCGCTTTTACCGGTCGTGTAGTTTGCATTGGCTATGCTAAAACAGAGATTGCGTTTGAGACGAAAAACTTTGTGATGAAGGAATTGGATATTCGGGGATCCCGCAATGCCATGCCTGAGGATTTTCGCGCGGTGATGGAATATCTGAAAAAGGGTACTTGCCCCAAGGCAGAGTTGATCAGCGGCATATACCGGCCCGAACAGGCTCGGATAGCATTGGAAACATGGGCCGGGAATCCTGGTAAAACATTCAGGATACTTGTGGAATTTTAAAAACTTTCGGTTATGGACTTCAAGATAGTTGATGCGCATGCCCATCTTTGGCTCCGTCAGGATACTGAAGTAAACGGGCGGAAAATACAGACGTTGGAAGGCGGAAGATCTCTTTTTATGGGAGAGATACGCCAAATGATACCTCCTTTTATGGTGGATGGGAGGAATACAGCAGAAATTTTCCTGTCGAATATGGATTATGCACAAGTCCGGGGCGCCGTTATTACGCAGGAATATATAGACGGTATACAAAATGCGTATCTATGGGAAGTGCAGGAGAAGTATCCTGACCGCTTTTTTTGCTGCGGCATGTTCGACACTCGCCAGCAAAATTTCCTGAAACATGCAAAAAAATTGATCGGACAAGGTTTCAAGGCGCTGAAAGTACCGGCTCAACGATTGATTTTTCCGGAAGGACGGACATATCTTACATCCGGAGAAATGATGGAAATATTTAAGTTGATGGAAGAAAACGATATTCTTTTTTCTGTAGACCTGGCCGACGGAACAGAGCAAGTAGACGAGATGAAGGAAATTATAAAAGAATGTCCCAATCTTAGAATTGCGATCGGTCATTTCGGTATGGTGACCCGTCCTGGCTGGCAGGAGCAGATCAAACTTGCAGTAAATGAGAATGTAATGATAGAATCGGGGGGGATCACATGGTTGTTTAATGACGAATTCTATCCTTTCAAGGGAGCTATAGAAGCAATAAAAGAAGCCGCCGATTTGGTCGGTATGCATAAACTGATGTGGGGATCCGATTATCCGCGCACTATTACAGCCATCACATATAAAATGTCGTATGATTTTATTGTTAAATCGAAATTGCTGACAGATGAAGAAAAAGTCCAGTTTCTCGGATCGAATGCAGAACGCTTTTATCGATTCAACAATCTGGTAGAGCTACCCTATATAAAAAACATGTCGGAATAATGCCTGAAATACTATCTGAAATACTGTCAGTCCAGTTATCTAAATATAATGCCATGAGCAAGAATAATAAATACACTGTCGCTTTAGCCCTTGTTTTCAGTTTGTTTTTTATATGGGCGATTAGCAGCAATCTGCTGCCTACCATGATCAGGCAACTGATGAAAACATGCGAGCTTAATACATTCGAAGCATCTTTCACCGAAACGGCGTATTGGCTTGCCTATTTTATCTTTCCTGTTCCCATAGCCATGTTTATGAAAAAATACAGTTATAAGGCGGGGATTATCTTCGGCCTGTCGTTGGCTGCGTTGGGAGGCTTGCTCTTTTTTCCGGCGTCTGTAATTAAAGAATACCGGGCTTATCTGTGCATATTTTTTATTATTGCCACCGGTATGTGTTTTCTCGAAACGGCGGCAAATCCTTATGTCACTGTGTTGGGCGACCGAAAGACTGCCTCGCGGAGATTAAATCTGGCCCAGTCATTTAACGGTCTGGGGGCGTTTATCGCCGCCATGTTTTTGAGTAAGCTTGTATTGAGCGGACATGAATATACAAGAGAAACTGTTCCTGACGATGTCTACGCGGGGGGATGGGAAGGATATATTCAGATTGAGACCGATGCAATGAAACTTCCGTATCTGATTTTGGCCGGAGCGCTGGTTGTTATAGCCATTGTATTTGTTTTTTCGCATTTGCCTAAAATAAAGGAAGGCGATTTGGCGGAGGGTGAAAAAAGCAGTAACAAGTTGATTGATTTCAAGGTATTGAAGCGTTCGCATCTCCGTTGGGGGGTTATTGCTCAATTTTTCTATAATGGAGGACAAACAGCTATCAATAGTTTGTTTTTGGTTTATTGTTGCTCTTATGCCGGTATGGCAGAAAGTACGGCGACGACATTTTTCGGATTATATATGCTGGCATTTTTGTCGGGACGATGGATAGGCGCTCTGTTGATGGCGAAGTTCAAACCTCAAAATATGCTTGTGGTTTATGCCCTTGTGAATATAGTCCTTTGCGGCGTGATAATGGCTTTTGGAGGAATGGTCGGACTGTATGCCATGCTGGGAGTTTCTTTCTTTCTTTCTATCATGTATCCCACACAGTTTTCTCTTGCTTTGGATGATCTGGGGAGCAGTACAAAGAGCGGTTCTGCATTCCTTGTAATGGCTATTGTGGGAAATGCCTGTTTGCCGCAGTTGACGGCATATATAATGCATCATAACGGGCATATCTACCAGATAGCCTATATTATTCCGCTTGTTTGCTTTGTTTTTTGCGCTTATTACGGGTGGAGAGGGTATAAGGTTGTGGATTGTCAGTAACAATGATCATGTTTTACCGGATTATCCGGATAATCGTTCCAAGATGATTTTTCCTTTCGGGATACAACTTCCCCAACGGTTTTCCATGTGTTGAATGTATATTGATGTCGGCTCCATTTGTATTTCTGAAATTTCTGAATGATTGGCTCGGCAATCCCGGCAAATTTTATTTTTGCGCGTTCGCGATACCATTCTTTCATCAGCATTTCCGGTTTTGATTTTTTGTTCCAACGCCTTGTCTGTATTCAATCGGTTTTCAGGCATTTGACCACTTTCGTTTGCTGGCTTGTTACGAGTAATAAAAAACGGAATAAATTCTTTAACACAACGGACGCTCAAGCCATACGGACGAAGGTCGCTGCGGGCAGGAGTTACAGATCCACTGCGGATGTCCAGGAAATAACTGTAGGAACCACTCGGTGAGGATGACCGATAGTGGCCTTGGTCGCCTACGGAACCCAACACGCCGTCATCGTAGTCACGGTCCCCGGCAGCGGGAAAAAGCAGCCACTGGATTGAATATATTCGCGGACAGGGCAATAATCCCAGAACACGAATACAGTCTTGAATGTATAACCAACAGGAAGCATCTTTTCTGTTCCTGCTGGCGGGCTGCTGAATTTATTGGCCACACTTCCATCAGGTATAAGTTCTGATGAAACTCCGGGCTTCGGTTTTTTACACTTTTTATCCGGATTGTCGCATTAAGTCAAAGACCTCTGTTATGATGTGTATAACAACACTCATTGCGCCCGCCATAACGCAAAGGAACTGTTGTGAATTAAATTGACTGTCGTGATTCTTTAATATATTGTGAAACAGTAGTTTGTAATATAATAATCGTTGTATTGTCCGGAAACAATTCCAAAGCGTTTTTGCTCCAAATGATCATACCCAAAAGACAAGATCACCGGAACGGCTTAATTTTCATCATCTTCCGAAAACAAATTGTTGCGGTTATCTTTTTGTTTAGCCGTTTGCCACGGAGAATCGGCGTCGCTTCTTTCTGCGGCCTGGCCTTGTTTCAAATCAAGGCTATGAAGACTATCGTCGAGTTCCAGTATCTGTTTTACCGTCACAACACAAGTATCGCTTTCCATGACATCTTCATCACTAAAGAATTGCCAGTCGCCATCTTCACCGTAGACTGCATATGTTATCAGGGAATTGGCGTCCAACACATAACGGCTGGTCATTACAGTTTTATTATCGGATTCGTCGCTAAGTTTCATAGGTCGCTCGTATTATTTTATTTGTGAGTATGTGTAATTTTTATAAATGTAGCATGGTTTCAAGTTAATACCAACAGATAGCCTCGTAAATTTTATCCAATAAAAGCTAAAATACGATTTTTACTCAAAAAAAACTCTATATTTCTATCATTTCCAATAATTGTAACATGCCGTTGTTGGTTGCGCGTACAATATTGGCTTCACGGAATTTTCCCGACTGATATTTTTTAGCTACGCATTTGTCCTTGTATGTTGTGCAAATCCAGACTGTGCCCACCGGCTTGTCTTCCGTCCCGCCATCAGGCCCGGCAATACCTGTGGTAGCAATGGTGCAATCCACATTCAGAACCTTTTGCGCTCCTTTGGCCATTTCAATGGCTACAACCTCGCTGACCGCGCCAAAACAGTCTAACGATTCCCGCGCCACATGCAGTATGTTTTCTTTCTCCTCATTGGCATATGAGATTACCGAGCCTTTGAAATATCGGGACGAACCGGGAATGGACGTTATCATGTGGGCGATATTGCCACCCGTGCAACTTTCAGCAGTCCCCAGTGTAAGCCCCTTTTCAAAGAGACGTTCCCCGAGTAATTGTTCGACGGGAATATCTTTTTCAGCGAGAATAGCATCCCCCAATATATCCCGCAACTTCTTCACCTGCTCGTTCAATTCCGGCAAACGGCGCCCTCCTCTTGCAAACAGGCGCAATTTCACCAATCCGGGAGAAGGCAAATAAGCCAGACCGAAACCTTCGGGCAGGTTATTTTCGAAATCGGCAATAAACATGGCAAGCGCCGATTCGGTATATCCTTTTACTATAAATATATGCTTGAGATAAGCATCGGGGTCATATTTCGCCTGCAAGCGGGGAATGATCTCGTTATCCATCGCATACCTCATCTCGTGAGGAACGCCCGGCATAGATGCCAGTACTTTGCCAATATGATCAAACCAGATGATCGGCGCCGTTCCTACCCGGTTCTGGATCACTGTGCAATCTTCAGGCACATATGCCTGATTGCGGGTCAGTTCGTTCAGCGAGGTAAAACCGGATATTGCATTCCGTATATTTTCGAGTACCGAACCGTCAAAGACCAACCTGGAACCAAAATAGTCACAAAGCGTTTTCTTGGTTATATCGTCTTTTGTCGGTCCCAGCCCGCCGGTCATCAATATCACATCCACACGGGCAAATACTTCGTCTATAGTGGCTTTTATCTGTCGGGAATCATCGCCGATCGATTGCATTTCTTCTATTTCAAATCCCGCATGTGTAAGTTTCCGGGCTATCCAGGCCGAATTGGTATCGACAATCTGGCCGATGAGGATTTCATCGCCTATGGTTATTATCGCCGCTTTCATATTCTGTCTTTTTTCAGTTACGGGTTTCCTTCCGGCTACGGACGGTCTGTGATCCCTTGTTTTCCTCTACATGAAATTTTTGTCACCGATTCCCGAGTAGTTGGCGCTAACAACATGCTTGCCGGTTTCATCCACCGTATGCATGAAATAATTATTCCTGCTCGATCCATTTTACAATCTTGTCGCAAAATGGATTTTCGCGTGGCAATACGAAATCTACGAGATGGCCGCTTTCGTCAATCATGAATTTTTGAAAGTTCCATTGGACGTCTGTATCCAATTTACCGTTTTCTGTTTTTTCGGTAAGCCATTTATAAATCGGGGCTTTATTTGCGCCAGCCACATCTATTTTGCTCATCATTGGGAATGAGACATTGTAATTTAATGTACAGAATGTTTTGATTTCCTCGTTTGTACCGGGTTCCTGTCCTTTAAAGTTGTTTGCAGGGAAACCGACAATTACAAAATTCCTGTCTTTATATTTCTCGTACAGTTCCTGCAGCTTTGAGTATTGAGGAGTTAAACCGCATTTTGAAGCTACATTTACAATCAATACCTTTTTCCCTTTCAATGAAGAAAAGTCAAATTCTTTTCCGTCGATATCTGTCACCTTAAAGTCGTACAGGATCTTGTCTTCCTGAACCATGGATACCGTTATCAAGCTAAAAAATAAAGCAAGAGCCAACTGTTTCATACTTTTTTGTTTTTTATTTTTGGACAGGTAAAGATAAAACAAATAATATACAGACAAGGTTTTTTATAGTGAAACTTGCTTAACGTAAAAAAGTTACCGAAGGAAATCATTTTAGACCCTCCGGCTTATGGACGTAGGCCGGAAGGAAACAG
Organism: Prevotella sp.; assembly: GCA_031273295.1. GTDB lineage: Bacteria > Bacteroidota > Bacteroidia > Bacteroidales > Dysgonomonadaceae > Dysgonomonas. Next base: position 490 of record JAISSD010000117.1, on the reverse strand, counting down.
ACTAACAATGAATGAAGAACCGGAAAAAATCGGGAACCGGCGAAATCCGGATACGGGTGTTGTTCCGCAAGGAAATATTCGTGGAAAATTCAGACAGTTTCCAGGCGTTTATTGCCGGACGGGAACCGGAAAACAACCTGCAGTCAGGCGCTAACCACGGTAATATCTTCCGCCTGTTCCCATCCTATGCGTTCGTCCCATGTTTTTTGTTTTGTTTCGTCCCTGCGGTCGAAAATGACCAGGTAAGCCGGAGCTGCGGGGTCAATCCTGTCGCGGTATTGCCGGATCTGTTCCAGGCCTTCTTCCCTGACGGTTTGCGGACTGTCGTAGGAATGAATGACTTTGATTTCGATGATGTAACGGAGATTCCGGTATGAAATTGCCAAATCAACCCGTCCCCGTCCTGCCGCATACTCCCGTTCGATGTTTCCGCCACCGTTAAGAACCCGTTGCAGAAAAGCCATCAATAACAGGTGGGGAAAGGCTTCGG
>JAISSD010000084.1 GCA_031273295.1 Prevotella sp. | reverse complement strand
ATGCTCCAAAGTATGTTACCGGTGCAGACCAGGGAATTTTCATTTTGCCTCAGACCACAGTGGCGCCCGGTAGTAACAGCCCTAAAGAAAATGTGGTTGATGACGAAGAGTTCGGTTTGGCCATCGCCTATTCGATCAACGGTATTGCCGCTTTGGATTCCGCCTATGTACAGTTCGGCGACCTCAACGGTATATCCACTGCCGGCGTTACCTTCGAAAACGGACGCCAGTACGTATTGAATTTGACGTTCGGGGCCGGCGGTGGCGAAGAAGGAAGTACCGATCCGTCCATTAACATAGGCGCCGTCATCACTTTCAGTCCATTGGTTGATGAAAAACTTGACGGCCCGGTAGTAGTTCCGCCGCCTGATCCCGACCATGACCCTGCCGCTACAAATGTCTGGGCGGCTTCCAATATTTACTTCAAGCCTGAAGTCCAGGCTGCCGGCAACGGTGACGGTACTGGTGACGGCGATGTCGGTACTCTTACCTTCGCCGAATCCAAAGCCAGCGGTACGATTGGCGGAAAAGAGGGTTACCAGGGCGTTTACTTTAAATGGGGCAGTCTCGTCGGGGTTTCGACTAACACTTCCGGAACTGGTTATGACGATGATAATACTTATCTGTTCATACCTGACCTGACTACGGGCAAGTACCATAAATACAAGGTTGGCAATGTTGCAGGCTCGTCGGATGCCACAGTCGCAGCTTACCTTGGCAAGGCCACTAATAAAGATTGGGGTAGTATTCCTTGCGCGGACGATAGCGGTCTGACTACCGGTAGGGAAGTAGATGCCTTGTCGGAAATCCATAACCAGGAGGCAAATTACAAGGGTGATATATGCAAATACCTTTCGGAGAAACGGTCGGTTAACGGCAGCGGCTTAGTCAGCGAGTGGCGGATGCCTGTCAGCGACATGTTTGCGGGAAGTGGTTACCTGACGCCTCCTTACACGGTGCCCGGCAACGGTTCGAGCTGGAGTTCTAATCCGAATTGGTCCGGTTTCGACGGGTCAGACACGAACGGCGCCTCACAAACCGCAAATGCTTTTATGACTTATATGTATTTTCCTACCGGCGAAACCGTATTCTTTCCCGCTTCAGGGGGCCGCAGCTACGACGATGGCTACCTGGACTACGGCAACGGCGGCGGCTATTGGTCGTCGTCAGCCGATGGTGCGTCGTTCGCGTACTACATGTTCTTCGGCAGTAGCCTCGTGGGCCCGGACGGCAGCAGCACCCGGTCGTTCGGCTTCAGTGTTCGATGTGTCCGGCCCGGAGAAAATGTAGCGCCTTAGGCGCGCATTCGATTCATCACCTTCCCCGCTTTGTTATCAATGCGGAGAGTTTCAAAATCTCGTTAGGCGGGTGATTGATGAATGAAATGAGGGTGACGGCAGGGAAGCAAACCGGGGTTTTCCTGCCGCGCTGTCTGTCTGAACACGAATTAGGAATGAAGAATTAAGATTTACAGGATTGTATTTGTAAGTCTTTAAATCCTTTAAATCGTGTAAATCTCGGTTCAGATTTTTCTTCGTTCTTTTCGGATTTTGACGGGTGTATTTGACCGGTCGTTCGCACCCTAAGGAATTGTACAAAAATAAGAGACATTTATTCACATTCTATCCCGTCAGGGATGGAATGTGTTTGTTTTTCCGCTAATGTTCGTTTGTTTGTGAACAAATTCCAAGAACGATAATATTCTGCGGCTAAGTCGTAAGTCCCGCACCTGTTCATTTCACCCGACATGCCATGTCGGGCCGGGGGCTTTCAACCTTGGCCTGACGGTTATGGTATACGGAAATTCGTAAGGTTTGTTGCCGGAATTGTATCCGGTTTGCGGCAAATTCCGGCAAACCGGATTGCGGTCGATATGGCGCTACCGGCTAATGGATATTTTGGGATTATTCCACCCTCATCAGATCGCTCATAATGCCATCCGAGATAAAGACGCCTTTGCGGGTCAGTCTGAGTACATTATCCGTATTTGTAACAAATCCCCGATCAATATGTTTCTGTACAGTTTTTGTGCAATAATCTTTCATTGAAGCTCCAAAACGCTTTTCCAATTCGCCAAGGTTCACTCCCCACACAGTGCGCATACCCGTCAGGATAAAATCATTATAACCGGTATTTTTATCCGGATATTCTATTTCAATGGCAGGGATGCCCAGACTTATTCCTTCTATGTATTGGGGAGTAGAAGCTATATTCCATGCGCGGTTTTGCCCGTCGAAAGAATGTGCGGCAGGGCCTAAACCGAGATACTTTGCTCCAAGCCAGTATGAACTGTTGTGCCGGGAATAAAGCCCGTTTTTTGCAAAAGCGGATATTTCATAGTGTTCGAAACCGGCGTCGCCAAGCCTGTCAATCATTGCGGAAAACATTTCCACGCTCAAATCTTCGTCCACAGGCTTGATGTCTCCCCGCTCGAAAAGACGGAATAAACGGGTTTCCTGCTCATAAACAAGATGATATGATGAAATGTGATGTATATCGAGAGCAATAGCCCGATCAAGATTCCTGTGCCAGATATCCATTGTCTGATTCGGCAAACCATACATCAGATCGATACTGATATTGTCATATCCCAACGATTTGCAAATCCTTACGGCTTCTATTGCTCTTTCGGCGGAATGTCTGCGTTTCAGAAATTTCAGTTCATCGTCGTCGAAACTCTGGATTCCGATACTCAGCCGGTTAAAGGGCAATTTTCGGAGTGTCTCCGGATATTTGCCGTTCAGATCATCGGGATTGGCTTCCATTGTTATTTCAACATCGGAAACAACGTTGAAACCGGCATAGATAGCGTCAAATATTTTCAGGAAATCTTCGTATGACAATTGCGACGGCGTTCCTCCTCCAAAATAAATAGTCTGTACCGTTTCATTTGAGATATAATTTTTGCGCAACTCTATTTCTTTACATATAGCCGACACGTAATCATGTTTCGGAGACATGTCGGTGCGGGTATGAAAATCGCAATAGATGCACCTTGTCTTGCAAAAAGGAACGTGTATATATATGCCTGCCATATTTTAGCTGTTGGCTAAAAGCTCTTATTCCCTATACATTTTATCAATGATGTCCATATATTTCCCGGCTACAAATTTACGCTTGATTTTCAGCGTATTGGTAAGCTCTCCGCCTGCTATGGTAAAAGGTTCGGCCAGCAACCTGTATTTCTTGATTTTCTCATAAGGAGCGAAATTTGCCTGCAACAATTCAATACGGCCATCGAGCATCCGCAAAATGTCTACATTGGAAAACAAATCATCCACTCTGTCATACTGTATGCCGTGCGTATCGGCATAATCGGTCAATGCGCCATAATCAGGTACAATCAGGGCGCTTACAAATTTACGGCCGTCTGCTATGACTGCGATCATATCAATGAATTTGTCTTCTCCTACCTTTGTTTCTATAGCCTGGGGGGCAATGTATTTACCGTTGGCGGTTTTAAAGAGATCTTTTATGCGCTCGGTCATGTACAGGACATTCCCTTCGAGCCGTCCTGCGTCGCCTGTACGAAAATATCCGTCTTCCGTAAATGCTTTCGCTGTTTCTTCAGGCTTGTTATAGTAGCCGCCGGTCACGGTTTTGCCTTTCACCAGTATCTCGTTATTCAGCGGGTCTATCTTCACATCCACTTCGGGCATAACCTTGCCGATGGAACCGATAACGAATCCTTCTTCGGGATAGAAACTGACTGTCGCGCATGTTTCGGTAAGCCCGTAACCTACAATAACAGGTATATTTACCGATTGGAGAAATTCGTTGATGGAATCGGACAAGGGAGCTCCGGCACACGGAAATATATTGCCGTTTTGAATACCGACGACCATCTTCAATATGTGAAATACCGTATTGTTATACAAAAAGAATTTTACCCTTGTGCCGAACGGCGCCCGGATACCGTTGTTTTTATAATCGAGGTTGTATCGTTTTCCTGTCTTGACGGCATTGGTATAGAGCCATTTCATAAAACCTTTGGAATCCGATATTTTTTCATGCACGCCGGCGTATACCTTTTCCCAGAAACGGGGGACGCTGCACATAATAGTAGGCTTGATCTGCCGGATTGACTTTTGTATCTCTTTTGCATCCTGATTGATGGCGATAGTCATTCCCTTGTGAAGCGCGTAACATGTCCACGCCCTTTCAAATATGTGAGCCAGCGGCAAAAAATTCATCGATACATCCTTGTTTGACGTCATGGGCAAGCGCATATCGTGGATACGAAACACCTGCAAGAAACAGGAATGAGGTATCACAACGCCTTTGGGCTCGCCCGTTGTGCCCGAAGTATATATAATGCAGGCAACATCGTCATCCTGCCTCGATTTTATCCGCACGCGTACAAGAACCTCGGTATTCGAATTTTCTCCTGACGCTATAAAGTCATCGAAATAGACGGACGTTTTGTCTTCAGGATGAAACTTTACCTTATTATCGAATACGATTATCTTTTTCAATACGGAAGGCGCTTTCTGCTGCACTTTAAATGCATTGTTATATTGAAATTGCTCTCCTGCAAACAGTAATTCTACATTCGCATCATTTATTATATATTCCACCTGTGCAGGCGAAGATGTGGCATATATGGGCACAGACACGCACCTGTTGGCATAGGATGCAAAGTCGGTAAAAAGATATTGCGGCATGTTTTGGGAATAGACGGCTATCCTGTCGCCTTCATTTACTCCTGTTTCGGCCATTGCCCAAGCCGTTTTCATCACATTCTCCGAAAACTTTCTCCACGAAATATTCTTCCACTTTTTTTCGTAGGGATTCCTGTACTTCAGGGCTGTTCTTTTCCCGTATCTGATGGCTTGGCGATGCACCAAAATAGATAAATGATAATAGTTCATGGAAATTCTTTTTGATTCGTAATTCTTGCAAAGGTAATTTATAATATGGAAAAAATATTACGCAATTGCGTTTTTTATAGTTGCGCAAACAGCCATTGCCGCGTCAATCAAATGGCGGTATATAAAGGGGTAATGTCTTTTGTTTTATCATATATGATAAGATTTATGGTTTGTTTTATCATATATGGTAAAAACTTATAGCCTGTAAACTTACTCATAACTTATTTTACTACTTTTGTAGCCAAATAAAATTTTATGGCCGGTGGTGGAATGAGGAGTTTGGCAAAAGATACTGCAATCTACGGATTGAGCAGTATATTGGGCCGTGTTCTCAACTGGCTACTGATGCCGCTGCATATCAGTATTTTCACCAATACGGCGGAATATGGCAAGGTAAGCCGCATATACGGGCTTACCGCCCTGTTTTTGGTGTTGCTGACTTATGGAATGGAAACGGGTTTCTTCCGTTTTATGAATAAAAAAGAAGAAAACGCCGACAAGGTATATTCCACATCGTTGATAACGGTAGCTTGCACGTCCTTGCTTTTTATCCTGTTTTGCATCTGTTTTATCACGCCGGTTTCGGAATGGCTGAAATATACGGACCACAGGGAACATCTGATGATCATGGCGATTATAGTTGCGCTGGACGCATTTATGACCATACCTTTCGCATATCTGAGGCAACAAAAAAGACCGCTGCGGTTTGCAACTTTAAAACTGGCCTTTGTTTTCTTCAATATATTTTTCAATCTGTTTTTTTTAGTGTTCTGTCCCTGGATAAAAGAGGCCTGTCCCGATTTTATACTGAACAAGTTTTATCACCGGGATATAGGGATAGGATATATATTCCTGGCCAATCTTATTTCCACGCTGGCCGTATTGATCCTGCTGATACCCCCGACAATGAAGGGACTGAAAATCCAGTTTGAAAAAAAACTGCTGGGCCGTTTATTAAAATATTCATTTCCCCTGTTGATGCTGGGTTTGGCAGGGGTTATCAGCCAGACTGTGGCGCAACTGGTATATCCCTATATTTTCGACAGTGTGGCGGAAGCCGACAGGCAGCTCGGCATATACAGCGCGTGCGTTAAGTTTTCGGTAATCATATCTTTGTTTATACAGGCATTCCGCTATGCTTACGAACCTTTCTTCTTTGGCAAAAACAAGGACGGAAAGGACAATACCGGGGCTTATGCCGATGCGATGAAATATTTCATCATATTCGTGCTGTTAATATTTCTGGCGGTGATGTTTTATATGGATATCATCCAGTATATCATGCACAAGACAGGAAAGAATTATGCCGCAGGACTTGATGTGCTGCCGTATGCCATGGCGGGTGAAATATTTTTCGGCGTCTATTTCAATCTTTCGGTATGGTATAAACTGACCGACAGGACAAAATACGGAGCATACTTCTCTATACTGGGATGCCTCGTTCAGGTAGTTATGAACATCGTACTTGTCCCTGTCTATGGCTATATAGCCAGCGCATGGGCCACATTTGCCTGCAACCTGATAATTGCCGCAATATCGTATTTTGTGGGACAAAAGTATTTCCCGATAAAATACGACTTGAAAAATATATTTTTTTATTTTGTGACGGCTACCGTATTTTATATTGCCGCCATGTATCCGCAAATAGATAACGGGGTGTTGTGCATGGCTTACCGTACCCTGTTCCTTATCGCTTTTGCGGCGATTATTGTTAAAAAGGATCTGCCGTTGAATGCGATCCCTGTTGTTAACAAATACTTGAAGAAAAAATGAATTGAACGACAATCGATTAATCAATAATTATAAATTTATGAGAAAGATATTTTTATTTTCACTCCTTTTCCTCGCCGTCCTGTCAGTAAAGGCAGACGAAGGCATGTGGTTACTGAAAGAGCTGAACAGACAGAGTCTGGCCCGCATGAAAGAACTGGGATTTTCATTTCCGGCCGACAGTATTTACAGTGAAACGAATCCTTCGTTGAAAGACGCCGTAGTGATCTTTGGCGGAGGTTGTACCGGAGTCGCCGTTTCGGATCTCGGGCTGATCTTTACGAATCATCACTGCGGATACGGAAATATACAAAAATTAAGCTCGGTAGAACACGATTATCTAAAAGACGGGTTTGTAAGCCGGTCTTTTGCCGAAGAACTGCCGGCCGAAGGCCTGATGGTCGCCTTCCTGCAAAAAACGGAAGATATTACGGATTTCGTGACCTCAACCTTGTTGCCTGACGATAGCGAAGATGTGCGCGACCGGAAAATAGATTCGTTATCGGCAGTATATTTACAAAAATATAAAGGGAATGAGTTTTTGCGCGCCCAGGTTGTGCCGTTCTATTCCAACAACAAATATCATGCGGTTATATACGAGGTATTCCGGGATGTAAGGCTGGTTTTCACTCCTCCTTCATCGGTGGGCAAGTTTGGCGGGGAAACGGATAACTGGATGTGGCCGCGTCATACAGGCGATTTCTCCGTATTCCGCGTATATGCAAACAAAGACAATCAGGCGGCGCATTATAGCGCTGATAATGTACCTTACAAGCCTAAATATTCCGTGCCTGTGTCGATACGGGGATTTAAAGACAAGGATTACGCCATGACCATCGGTTATCCGGGAAATACGGGGCGCTATATGTCTTCGTGGGATATCAGCCAGATGGTGGAATCGAAACACAAGCCGCGTATCGAAGTCCGCGGGGCCAAACAGGATATATGGAAAAAGGCGATGAACGCAAGCGACGCGGTACGCATCAAATACGCGTCGAAATATGCGGGCAGCTCCAACTACTGGAAGAATGCAATGGGCATGAACGAAGCCATCGCAAAACTTGATGTGATACAGGATAAAGAACGCCTTGAAGCCAAGTTTGCCGAATGGGTATCATCGTCGGGTAATACGGATAAATACGGAGATGTGCTGCCTGTGCTGAAAGAAAGTTATACTGCAACAATGGACGCCGCCAAGATGCAGACATACCTGTTCGAAACATTCTATAACGGGATAGAAATAATCCGCTTTGCCAATACGGCTTTGCAGGTGAGCAAGATGGACAAGGGCGATAAAGAACAAGAGTTGAGAAACCGCATGGCTAACGCATACAAAGACTATGAACCCGCACTGGACCGCCAGGTGATCCCTGTATTATTGAAACTGTATGCCGAACGTGTGTCGGCAATTTATCAACCGGCTATATACGAAACAATCAAAAAGAAATTCAAAGGCGACTACGACAAATACGCAGAATGGTTTTATAAAAACACAAAGCTGACCAGCCTGGACGGGGTGGTAAACCTTATCGCTAGCGGGAACGCAAAAGATATAGCAAAAGACCCTGCGATAGAACTGTCAAAATCATTGGAACCATGCCTGAAACTGCTTCAAAAAGATACCGCTCCGTATCATTCGCAGATTGAGAAAGGCGAACGGCTGTTTATGGCAGGACTGATGGAAATGCAACCGGATAAAGTATTTTCGCCGGACGCCAATTTTACCCAGCGTCTGAGTTATGGCTCTATCGGCGGATACAAACCTGCCGACGCCGTTACATACGATTACTACTCCACATCGGACGGTGTTTTGGAAAAGGAAAATCCGGATGACCCTGAATTTGCCGTGCAGGAATATATTCTTGACGACCTTGGAACCGGCGATTTTGGGCAATACGCAGATGCAGACGGCAAAATGCACGTGAACTTCCTGTCTAATAACGATATAACAGGAGGTAACTCCGGCAGCCCCGTGTTTAACGGCAAAGCGCAGCTCATAGGTTTGGCTTTCGACGGCAACTGGGAAGCGTTGAGCGGCGATATTGTATTTGAACCGAAGGTACAGCGTACAATCAGTGTGGATATACGCTATGTGCTTTATATCATAGACAAAGTGATGAAAAGCCCCCGCTTGATTGAAGAATTGAAGATAATAAAATAAGAAATGATCCTGAAACAGAAATGGCTGCCGATAATTGATCGACAGCCATTTTCATTTGGCCGCTCCTTAAGGCATGAGAAAACCCCAAACTGATATTGCCGCGATTTTGACAGTTTTAATATCGCAATATGCTTTGTATAAATATATTGGATATTCGAGCGCTGTAAAAATACGACAGTTTATTCTGTGCCAAGTCAGGAGTTCTGAGGATGCGTCCATGACGGAATGCAGGCGAAGGTTGTCCTGTTTTTTCTACCGTCCGATACATTCCTGACGGAATGCTGTTTTGAGAATTCAAACTGTTACAGATTATTTATTTCATTACTAAATTGATTTCTGATTTAAATGAATCGTACAATAAACTCAGCCGGACATTTGCTTATTGAGTTAGATCAAAAAACAAGTGAAATATATGAACGGGAGTAATTATTTGACCCTCATACATTCTTGTATGGTTAGACTGAAAACTGTAAGTAAAATTAGCTATAGATGTATCCAGTAATTCGCTGTTTTGTAAATTACCAAAACATAAACTTCCCTGTGTTATCTGAAAAGTTTGGATTCTCTTTTTTAAATTATCTATTGCCTGTTGAGGATTACCAGAAATAATATATCCTAACATGCCACCAAAAGGCTTATTCGTAGCGTATTTATTTATCAAGAATCGATAAAGGCCGCCATCTTCATCTTGAGATTTTATAGCTTTATGAATATATGCATCTATTTTTGATTTCGTAGTATCTATTGGTTTACATTCCAACACAAAATATTGATTCAGCCAATCACTATGTTCAAATTTCAAATCGTAATATCCAATGACTTTATCTTGATTTCGAGCTTCAGTATTTACTATAAATCCTTCCAATATAAAATCTTCATTGTTTTGAAGCTTTCGACGGAGATAATCTGTTATTTCTTCTTCCTTTTTTTGTTTTAGGGCATTTCGACAAGCCGCTGCAAGGCTATTGTAAGTATCTGCAAGGTAATTAAATATTTGCGTTAGATAAAACCTGTCATCGAATTTGGAAGCTTCCAGCACGTGTTTCCTGCGCATTGTTTTAAATGCCTCCGATTCATCATTGGTAGATGCTACATAAGAGAAACTTACGCCACTCATTCCTGCAAAAGTTTTTCAATTTCAACTTTTGCATCATCATAAGCAGCCGACTTTGTCCAACTTTTCGGGTTTGTATCCTTTATTATGAAGATGCTGTCTTCTGTATAAATACGTTCCTTTAATGAAAAAAGAACAGAACTACCAACTTGTTTCAACAATTTATAATTAATACTTAACTGTACTTTGTTTATTTTGGGCGATTTGGTATCATTTTCTCCGAATGTAATTTTAACTCCCGATATATCTAAAGGAAGGTTGGGATTATATGAATATTCCATCTTGACAATACCTGTTTTCAACCGCTTTCTAAATGTTTTAAAGAATACATTACAATAGTCCTCAAACATTTTCTTTGTTATTGGCTGGTTTTTGGAAATGAAGAAATCTGAAATTCGCTGTTTTTCGATATAGTTTAACCCGTACAGGTCAAAAATCAACTCATTTATCTCGTTCTTCTTGTCTTCAAAAGAATAATTTCCATTAAATATTCCTTTCGATAGAATATTTAATTGCTCAATAATGATTTCATTAAAACGCTTGGGTACAGGCAACTTCTCAAAATCAGAGGAATTTAACTTTGAATATGCACCGTCAATGCGCTTTCTAAGCTTCACTTGAGAATAGAAGTTAATCAAGTCGGAATCAAGACAGCAAACAACAGTATAATATAATTTCGAATCTTTTAGCTTGATGGCATAAATATCTGTATTAAAATAAATTTTCCCGTCCGAATAAGCTGCTCTTGTTTCGCCTCCTGTCCGGGAGAACAGTATTTTCTCCCCTGTATAGATAAACTGATTTCTTGGTCTGTCAAAATTGGAAATATCTTCTCGACAATAAGCGTCTGCTTCATTTATTTGGAATCCTTTTAATTGAGCAGGAGTAACAAAAGGAACAGTATGCTCTTTATCTTTGGCTTTGTTGTAATATTTTTCTAAAAAAGCCTCTTTGAAGAATTTATATTCCTCTTCGGATATATTTCCTCTGTCTTTTTTGAATTCTTTTCTTAAAGCATCCTCTCCCCAATCTGAAAATCCTCTACAACTACTATATTTTTTTTTATCGACAAGCATTATATTGGAAATTGATGCACACTCTTGTTCTAACTTGTTAGCCAATGCCAACTCTTGCTCGCTACCAATCAGATAGTCCCGTAATTTGATTTTTTGGTCTAATAAATCTTGTTGTTTTATTGTTACAACATCGCTTTGATTTAACAGGATGGTCCTGAATGTTTCAGCGAAACTATTAAGCTTGGGTGAAAAATATTCTATCGTGCCGAAATTTGATATGCAATTATCAAAAATCAATAAACAAGCAGGTTCCTTGGCATAATCAAAAAGGATTTCTTTTACGTGATATAATTCGAATATTCTCTCTAAATGATAAGAAGAGAATATGAATCGTTGAAAATCAACGGATTCATTTATAAAGTTACTGCTGTTAACTATAAATCCAAATTTAGTTTCCTTTGTACTCCACGATCTTATCCGATGTAAAAAGCATTGTGAAATTTGCCGTTCTCTGGAAAAACATGTTCTATATTTATTCCAGTAAGAATAATTGATGGCGTCATTTTTATCATTGGCGATCTTTCCTATACTGAACCAAGGGGGATTACCAACGATATAACTGAATTTTTCATTAATGAACGGAGCTTTATCACCTTCTATTAATGCATTGGTTTCCTGTATATTTTCACTAAAATCAATTGAAAATAATGCTTTATTATCTTTTGCTTGAATAATTTCAGTGACAAGTTTGTTTAATTCAGAGGCAGTGATGTCATTTAACACCTCTAAATATAGAGAAAAAACAGCCAGTCGGGCTGCCGTATTTTCTATCTCTATTCCAAAAATATTTCTTCTGATAAAATCCAAACGATGTTGGATCTTATCATACGTTCCTGTTATTTCAGCAGGGGATTTATACATTTTACGAAAAGCCAAAATCAAAAAAATTCCTGACCCGCATGAGGGGTCAAGCACCCTTCCTTCTTGTTTTATTACGTTATCAAGCAGTAAATTAGCTATGCCTTCGGGTGTATAAAAAATGCCATTCCGAGCTTTCTTTTCATCTAAAAATATTTGATAAATATGACTTATAAATTCAATCGGGATAATGTCAAACTGGAAGTCAAACAGGCAAAGTTGCCCTCCTTTTGTCCCTTTTATGGTATGAGTAATTTCCGTTAATGCACTGTCTAATAAATCGGTATCTTTTATTGTCGGCGTTTCAAATAATTTGTTATTAAAGACCTCATTGATTCGGAAAAATAATTCATTGATATTTTTTGCGTCTTTTCGTTCCAATAAATCTTTATAGTGAATATCCTTGCTACCGAAATATTTGTGATAAAAGTCAGAATTGATGATTTTTTTATCCTCAAGAAACTTTATAAAAAGAGTTCGGTCTATTAATGCCTGTACAATTTTATCTCGCGTCTCTTTGTCAGGAAATAAACTCTTGTAGATATTGTCAAGTTTCAGCCTTAAAGAACCAAGGCTATCAACAAGCGCCTCGTCTACGGTTTTACGCTGTTGTTTTACTTTTTCAAGAGCGTCGCTATACTCTATCCAAAAAGCGCCTGTGGTAATATGTTCCTTACTGATCTTATCAAGTAATACCGAATCTTCAACGTTGGTTGGAATGGTAACTATATCCAATAAGGCTTCTTTTGGAGAAGTATTTATATATTTTATATCGATACTGTCATTTTGTTCTAAGAACAAAAGGTCTGCCTTGTTCTCATTCCATATCCGTTCATGAATGATCTTTAATTCACCGGTTGGAATGTTGTCTGCCTTAATCCAATAAAAGCGAGTTTTTACTTGTTCGCTTTTATCTTTTGCATAATAAGAAACTGTACCTAATTTACCGGATAAATCTTCGTTATTGGGGAATGAAAGAGTTTTTCTGTCCAAATCAATGTCAGAAAAACCTAATCGATGAAGTAAATTTCCATTTTTCATATAACCCGGTTTACCATGTGTAAAGATAGCAAAAAAAATCTTTTTAAGCGAATAAACAAGGTGCATTTGAAACGTCAGTTCGAAGCAGTCAAATGCGCCCGTTTATAACCGGATATAATTTATAGAACTTACAACGAAAAATGCCGGGGATATTTTGCCGTTACACCTTTATAACATGCCTTGATTTCTTCCAGGTCGGCATTCATATCGCTTGTGGGGATCAATATCTTTTTAAAGCCTGCCTCTTTTTTGCCATAATCGAGAGCCGCAACAACAATCGGTACTTTGGCGGCCAAAGCTATGAAATAGAAGCCTTTTTTCCATTCCGCATTCAGTTTGCGGGTAGCTTCGGGTGTTATAGCAAGCTGGAAACTGTCTTTTATTGCATAGCGTTTAGCCATTTGTTCGATCAGGGAAGTCTTGCGGGAACGGTCTACGGGGATACCGCCAAGCATTTTGAAAATGAGATTCATCGGGAAAAAGAACCATTCTTTTTTGATTAGGAACGAGGCTTTTCTACCCAATGCGCTATAAACGATCAATCCCAAAGGCAAATCCCAATTGCTTGTATGCGGAGCTACGCAAATAACGCATTTATCCGGAAGGTCTGTTTGTCCTGTTGTCCTCCAACCGATAAGACGGAGTATAAAATTGCAGAAGCTTTTCATTAACCCAGAGACATTATTTCCCGGGCTATGGCATTTGCCTGTTCCTGAATGTCAACTCTTAGTTTTTTATAATAAGCCTTGACTCCGCCCTTCATATCTTTACCTTCATTTACCTTCGCCCGCTTCAACAATTCGTTTTGCGTCTCCACTATGTGGATAATGATTTTGTCGGCTGCTTCCTTATCGGCGCCGGTTGCGAATATCTTGTAAAACAGACAGTCTACACAGAGCAGATCCATCGTTGTAATTATATTTTTTTTCAGTTTTCGCCTGCTACTCACAAGAAAATGTTTTTATACGTTTATATCTTTCTTAATCTTTCTTATCTTTGTACTCCTTTTCAGGTGCGAGGCAAAGGTACGAAAAAAGATACCGATAAACTTGCGCATTAGAAATTAATAAGTATTAAAATAAAGAAACCGCAAAGCAATATAAATAATATATGGCAAAACAAAAATATGATCCGGATTATATTTTCGAAGCAAGCTGGGAAGTTTGCAACAAGGTTGGAGGGATATATACCGTATTATCCACAAGGGCCAGGACAATGCAGGATGTATACAAAAACAAAGTTGTATTTATAGGCCCGGATGTGTGGACAGACAAGGAAAGCCCGTGGTTTAAAGAAGACAAGGCTCTTTTGGCAGGCTGGAAAAAGGCGGCAATAACGCAAGACCGGCTGAATATCCGTGTTGGCCGATGGGATATTCCCGGTAAGCCTGTAGTTGTGCTGGTGAATTTCAACCAGTTTTACCCTGCCAAAGATGCGATATACGGCGACATGTGGCATAAGTTCGGCGTGGATTCTCTCCATGCGTATGGCGACTATGACGAATCCTGCATGTTTGCTTATGCTTGCGGCGCGGTTATCGAAAGCTTTTATAAATACCACAAGCTCCGGAACAGGAGCGTCATAGCCCATTTTAACGAATGGATGCTGGGAATGGGCGTATTGTATATTAAAGACCGTTTGCCTGAAGTGGGAACGGTGTTCACTACCCATGCCACGTCTATCGGACGTTCGATAGCCGGAAACGGCAAGCCCCTTTATAATTACCTGTCGGCTTATGACGGCGGCCAGATGGCGCGCGAACTGAATATGGAAGCGAAACATTCCGTAGAGAAAACTGCGGCGCAACAAGCCGACTGTTTCACGACCGTAAGCGATATTACAGCCCGGGAATGCCGTCAACTGCTGAATCGTGATCCTTTGGTAACTCCCAACGGATTTGAAAAAGATTTCATTCCTGTAGGACAGGAGTATGAGAAAAAGCGGATGGCCGCCCGCAGGAAATTAATAAATGTGGCCGAAAAATTGCTGGGGTACGATATTCATGAAGACGCCTTGCTGGTTGCTACCAGCGGGCGTTACGAATACAGGAATAAAGGCATAGATGTGTTTATTGACGCCATGTGCCGCCTGGAGCAGATAAAACAGCTCCAGAAAGATGTGATTGCCTTTATCATGGTTCCGGCATGGATTAGCGGGCCTCGCGCCGATTTGCAGGACAGACTGAGACTGAAAAAGAATCCGGGCGCGTCTCTCGGCCATCCGCATATCACGCATTGGCTTCGTAATATGAATAACGATTCGATACTGAATCAAATCGATTATCTGAAAATGGACAACAGGGAGGAAAACCGGGTCAAGATCATTTTTGTCCCTTCTTATCTGAATGGCAACGACGGTATTTTTAACCTGCCATATTACGATCTGCTGATCGGTTTGGATGTGACCGTATTCCCGTCTTACTATGAGCCTTGGGGATATACTCCTCACGAAAGTATCGCGTTTTCTGTGCCTACCATAACCACCTCTTTGGCGGGATTCGGACTGTGGATGCGGAAAATGGGGGACGAAAAGGGAATGGACGACGGAGCGGAAGTCATATCCCGCGACGATTATAATTTCATGGAAGTATCGGAGGTTATCTGCAATCGCGTGTTTGAAATGACTGCAAAAAGTAACGAACAGGAAAAAATATTGCGCCGGGCCGCATTGGACAGGGCGGACATGGCCGATTGGGCGCATTTCTATAAATACTATCGGGACGCTTATCGTATTGCTTTGGCAGAAGCGGCGGCCAGAACATAAATTGCCTGCGTTTTTGCAAACGATTGCAACAGGTATCGGAAATTTAAACGGAAGACAGGGAGATTACACGCTTCAAATTTATTATATTTGCAGCGTATAAAGCCCGTCAAATCACAAAATACATCCGTTACGGCGAGGAGTGAAGAAGAAATCTATACAGTTTAAATAAAAATATATTTATGAGAATCAAAGCAAGTTATTCTAACACTCCTTCCTGGAGGAGTGCATATACGCAGGTAAACCTGCCTGAAGAATTATTACCCTTGGATAAATTGGCGCATAATTTATGGTGGGTATGGAACAACGATGCAACGGATCTTTTCGCGGAATTTGATCCGGAACTTTGGAAAAAAAGCGAACACAATCCGGTTGTCTTACTACAGAAGATCTCTTACGAAAGAATTGACGAGATCCTTAAAGACGCTGTCCTGATGGACAAAGTGAAGAAAGTGATCGGGGATTTTGAATCTTATATGGCTGAAAAATTCGATAAGGCGAAACCGTCTGTCGCGTATTTCAGTATGGAATATGGCTTCTCTCATGTATTGAAGATCTATTCGGGAGGCCTTGGCGTACTTGCAGGCGACTATCTGAAAGAGGCCAGCGACAGCCTTGTAGACTTGACCGGCGTCGGTTTTCTGTATCGTTACGGGTATTTTACACAATCTATTTCTCCCGACGGTCAGCAGGTCGCCAATTATGAACCTCAGAACTTCGGTGAATTACCGCTTGATCCGGTGTTGAATGAAGATGGCAGCCAGATGATTCTGGCCGTGCCGTATCCTGACAGGGACATCTATGCGAATGTGTGGAGAGTGAACGTAGGACGCATAAACCTGTATTTGCTTGATACGGATATTGACCCGAACAGTGAATATGACCGCCCCATTACGCACCAGTTATATGGCGGAGACTGGGAAAACCGCTTGAAACAGGAATACCTGTTGGGTATCGGAGGTATCCTGTTGTTAAATAAACTGGGTATCAAGAAAGAAATATATCATTGCAACGAAGGGCATGCCGCGTTGATCAATGTTCAACGCTTGCTGGATCTTATCGAAGGTGAAGGACTTGCATTCAATCAAGCGCTGGAAGTTGTGCGCGCTTCCGGCCTGTACACCGTGCATACTCCGGTTCCGGCAGGACATGACTACTTTGACGAAGGATTGCTCGGAAAATATCTGGGCGGCTATCCGGCCCGTCTGGGTATCTCATGGCAGGATTTTGCAGATATGGGACGCGAACATCCGGGAAGCAGGGAGAAATTCAGCATGAGCGTATTTGCTTTGAATACATGTCTCGAAGCCAATGGCGTAAGTTATTTGCATGGAATCGTTTCGCGCCACATGTTCCAGCCTGTATGGCCGGGATATTTTCCAGAGGAATTGCATGTAGGCCATGTAACCAACGGCGTACACATGCCGACCTGGACGGCAAAGGAAATGAAAGCCCTGTACGAGAAGACTTTTGACGGGAATTTCTATAACGATCAGTCCAATCCTGAAATCTGGAACAACATATACAGCGTGCCCGACGCAGAGATATGGAAATTACGCCTGGCGATGAAAAACCGTCTGGTTTCTTACGTCCGGGAGCAAATGAAAGATGGTTGGATTAAGAATCAGAAAGCGCCTTCCACAATATTTAATATTGTGAATAAAATTAATCCCGACGCATTACTGGTAGGTTTCGGACGCCGTTTTGCAACTTATAAGCGCGCGCATTTATTATTTACCGATCTCGATCGTTTGTCGAAACTGGTAAATCACGAAAAATATCCGATACAGTTTTTGTATACGGGGAAAGCCCACCCTGCCGACGGAGCCGGGCAAGGCTTGATCAAACAGATTGTGGAGATTTCGCGTCGCCCCGAGTTTTTCGGAAAAATTATCTTCCTCGAAAACTATGACATGCATCTGGCCAAGCGCCTTGTTTCAGGCGTCGATATCTGGCTGAACACGCCTACCCGTCCGCTTGAGGCTTCCGGCACATCGGGTGAAAAAGCCGAAATGAACGGGGTGCTTAATTTCTCTGTCCTTGACGGATGGTGGTACGAGGGTTATCGCAAGGAGGCCGGATGGTGCCTGACCGAGAAACGTACTTACACAAATCAGGCTTATCAGGACGAGCTGGATGCGTCGGAAATATATGCTCTGTTCGAGAACGAGATACTGCCATTGTATTATGCCCGTAATTCGAAAGGATATTCTCCCGAGTGGATACAGTATATCAAAAACTCCATCGCTCATATCGCTCCGAACTATACGACCAAGCGTATGATCGACGACTATATCGGGAATTTTTACAAGCCGGGAAAGACCCGTTCAGGATTAATGAAATCAAATAATTATGCCAAAGCCAAAGAACTGGCTGCATGGAAGGAAGATACCGCCGCTAACTGGGATAAATTCACTGTTGACCAGCTAACGTTTAACGGACAGGATTTGAGAGACGGATGCGGACTGTCTGCGCCTAACTTTACCGAAGGTGAAACGATGAAAGTGGAAGTTGTTATCGACAAAAAGGAAATGAAAGGAGACCTGGGCGTGGAATGTGTGCTTACCGAATACGATGCGGACAAGAAAGTTGATAAATTCACGTCGGTGCAAGAGTTCAAGCTGATTAAGCAAGAAGGTTCCAGACTTTATTTCGAATTGAATGCTGAAGCCAAGATACCGGGAGTGTGTCATTTTGCATACCGTGTGTTTCCCAAGCATCCGGATATGGCTCATCGCATGGATTTTGCCTATGTACGCTGGATTTAATCGTTTTTATATATAAAAACCGGGCAGGCAATGAGGGATTATTTCCCTCGTTGCTCTTCAGGTTTCCGTATCAGCCATGACTTTTGCTGACTTCTCCCAGCGACTCAGTCGTGTGATTGTAAAAAACTTCTCTACACGTCTGTGAAACTTTTTGTGGCAAGACAATTAGGTTAATCATCATGCACGGCACACAAGAAAACAGGGGATGATAGCCATCCCCCGTAATCGAAAAAATGAATCGAATAGCGACTAAAGCGTTATTGTTCTCTGACGCACCTGATACTATAGCCATCCACCCGTTTGTTGCTATTATAGGGGTTCACATTACTATCAAAGCGCAAGATGTACGCGTTCGCGGCCACATCGCTGTCGGCTGACGACGATCGGTAGATGCCGATGTTGCCAATGTTACTCGAATTACCTGTGCTGCGGTACCCGGAAGCGGGAAATAACGGTGTGTCAGTGCCGGTTAAAACACGGCTGAAAGTACAAAACGTGGCACTATCTTCCATTATGCCTGTCCCGTCTTCGATAATACCACCGGAGAAGAAAGGTTCGTTCCAATATCCATTATTTTTTGTGTAATAAGAATCGTTCGGGCCGAACTCGCTGGATACCGGCAGTCTCCAAGCGCCGGACAAACCGCTGGTAGATGGTTTGCCGGACATGAATTTACATATGTCACCCTTGTACTGTTCATATAGACTGGTGCCGGAATTAACAGTCAAACCGTTCTCGTTACGGCCAGAACCATTGGTCGGAACATCACCGTCAGCGACGAAAGGAATAGCAGCCCACAGGTTAGGGTAGGTGAAATTGCCCCAATCAATATTTGATTCCTGCACAAGAGCGGCTTTAAAGATATCCACGGCATCACCGCCACCATCGTGGCTGGCAAGAGCCGAAACCTGTATTTTGGTGTATTTGCCGTTTGAAAAGTCAGGAATAAACAGGTAATCAGTTGTGCCGAAAATTCCGTTGCTGATTCTCGCAGAAACGCCGATCAAACTTCCATACTTGAAGAATAAACCCTGGTAACCGTTCTTTCCATCCGAAGCATTCGCAGAGAAAGTCAATGTCTGTACGCTAGCAGTAGCATCGTAGTAGATGTTCGACTGGGCAAATTCAGGCCAGGAATCCGATTCCTTTGTCGGTGCATTGACATTCCGTCCATAATCGGAAACCGCAATTTCCCCGAAGCTGATTGAGGAACCTATGTCAATGGAAGTGTCGCCTCCCTTGCCGGCGCCAAAGGCCAAAGTCAGGACGTACTGCCGACCGTTCTCGAAGGTAAAGCCAGGTACGGAAGGAGTCGTGATTTTTTGGTCGTTAAACTGAACAATGCCGGTTTCCGGAGCGGCGCCATTGATGGAATATTCGACCTCCAGATAAAACTCGCCGGTATAGTCCTCGTCACCGAAAGCTGTAACCGCTGTAGTCTGAGGCAAAACGAACATCCCCTGGTCAAGACCTGTGAGATAAGAATCCGACAACGTCAACGAGGACGACCACTTGGCAACCGAAACGCCTGAAGCAGGCAATTCATAGGTGTAATCCACCGGGGTTCTGGCGTTGTTCCACTTTTTGTAAACATCTTCAGGACTGGCAGTCGCGCCAATGTTTTCGAGAGACGTGTAACCCCAGTCACCGTTTTTTGGAACACCGGCCAGACTCAACTCTCCCTGACTGTACAGGTTCTTTAACGTCAATTTCCTGATGGAAACCGGAACCGCAAGAGTGGAACTGGCGGCGACAAGTACACGCGACAGGGCATGGCGGAACTGCAAGCTGACGGAAGAACTGTAACTGGCAGGTAACACGTTTGTGTGAGCAACGAGCAAATCCTCCTGTGTAGTGGCAGAACCGTTTGGAAGAGGAACAGTGTAGGTGATGGTCTGGGACGGATCAATCGTTACGGTCGCATCCTTGAGACCTTTGTCTACGCCAGCGCTGACCGCAGGCGAGTAAGCCATGAACTCGACTGAACCGGTAGTAGCAGTCGGAAAGTAGGCCTGTGGCGAATAAGTCCATGGGCTGGTACTGCCTTCGCCTCGATAGACGGTAGTACCGTGAAGCAGGTAACTGTCAGCATCCCAGCTAGCATCGCTGTGGTGCGCGCTGACAACAAAACTCTGGATATTGTCCGTTGAAGCGGTAGTAGCTTTCAAGGCAGACATGCCGCCTTGGGCACGGAAACCGATGGCACGCGAACCGGCAGTAACACCGGAAACATCATCCTGCGAACAACCGGAAAGCAAAAGCAGTCCGGACAAAAACAGCCCCGGCAAAAACCGGAAAACGAAATTTCGTCTTTTTTCAATCATAATTCTCTTTCTTTAATGATTAGTGATAGTATTTAATTATCGTGAAGCAAATATATAGAATCTGATCGGATGAGCTGTTACGTATTTCCGCCTTTTTGTATTCAATTAGCGGAATTCGGAAAGGGAATCAAAATATGTAATGCAGCGCATCCCCGTTTCCGGTGAAAATCACGGAAAACAACAAGACGTGGCGCTCCCCGTCTGCGAGGTTTGGTTTTGTGCAGGGCGCTTTTTCTATTGATATGGATGTCCTACGGGCAAAACGTTCGACATTTCGTGGTTTAATCCTTTTCTCTTCATTTTTAATTGATTCAATGCCCTCACGGAACAGCGAAAAGAAACCCTGTAAAAGAAAACAGGGGATGATAGCCATCCCCCGTAATCGAAAAAATGAATCGAATAGCGACTTAGACGCTACTATTCTCCGGCTCTAACGCAACGTACACTCTGACCGTTTCCCCGACTAGGGTAGCCGTTCGGACCCACATGGTTTCTGGCGAAGCCCATGTCGACCACGGCCGCTTTGTCCTCTTCAGCGACAGACGATGACCAGTAGGGGCCGTTGTCGCCAACAGCGTGCAGGGAGCCGTTGTAGCTGTAGCGCAATCCGGCAGCGGGAAAAGACGGGTAATTGGCGTCGAAGACCCAGCGGACCAAAGTATGATACCAATTCCCGGATGTGGTCAATTCGCCTGTTCCGTCTACAGAAAAACCATTAGCGAAAGAACCTGCGCTGTAGTCTGTACTGTTCCACTTGGTGTTGTAATCGCTGTCGGGAATTTCAAAGTCAGCGCCCTCAACAGTATTGGTGTTAGCGCCGCCAACGCCGAACTCGCGAGAGGTAGGCATCCGCCAAGTTTCTTTGGTTAAATCGTCATTACCGCTAACAGTCCTCTTGCTGGCCAGGTATCTGCATATGTCACCCCTGTAAGTGTCGTACAGATCGTTATTGGAAGCTACGGTCAAGCCATTATCGTCTACGTAAGAAGCGCCGGACAAACCCGGAATGTTGATGGGAACGTCAATGTCGTCTTGCTTGACGTGAGGAAGCTTGACCCAGATGTCGTCATAGCTGGCCCAACTAACACCCAAGCCTCCGAGAGCGACTTTAAAGTCATTCACGGCAGTAACGCTACCACTGTAGCCGCCAAGAGTCGAAACAGCTATCTTGTGATATGCGCCTGTTGAAAGATCGGGAATAAACAGATAACTGTTCTCGAAAGACGTGTCGTCAGTACCCGCAGAAACGCCGATCAGACTACCCCACTTGAAGTAAACTCCCTGGTAAAACTGTTTGTCCTGGGCAGACTCCTCGAAGGTCAAAATGCCTGTATCAGGGTCTGCATCACCATCCGAGGCCGCATCAAAGTAGATATTGGATTGTGACCAGATAACCGGTTTAGGATTAAACATTGGAACAGTAATAGTCTCATAATTGGGAACATCCTGAAGATCTCCAAAGCTGATCGAAGCTCCTATATCGACGGTAGGCTTACTGTCCGGATCGCTTGGATCACTTGCTCCGGCGCCAAAGGTCAAATTCAATACGTACTGTTTACCGGCCTCAAAGGTGACGCCTGCACCGGAAGCGGGAGCGACGAGGTCGCCGAACTGCACGGAAGTAACAGCCTCGGAACCGTTGATAGAATACTTGACCTCCAAATAGAACTCCCTGACTGTATCAGGATGCGCAACGCCTAAAGTTCCCCGGGTAAGCTGGGGCAAGACGAACATCCCCTGCTCGTAACCGGTGATCTTGTCGGGAGTCTTGTCCTTGACGTACTTCCCGACCGAAACGCCCGAAACAGGCAGATGGTAAGGGTAATGGCCCACCGGATCGCTTGCGTCGGGCTGATCCCACGTTACGGCGGTGCCAATGCCTCCCTTCATTTTCAACGTACCTGTCGTGTGCAGGTTTCGTAACGCCAAACCCGTGATAGTGACAGGCTCCGTAAGGCTACTGCCGGCGGCAACAAGGACGCGTGACAGAGCATGACGGAACTGCAACGCAACAGTCCCGCTGTAGGCAGACCCGGATTCGGCGGCATCCACCTTTTGGTAAGCAACCAGAAAATCCTCCTGGGTGGAAACGCCCGTAGCTGACGGTGCAGGTACAGTGTAAGTAATCGTCTGGTTCCCGTCACCGCCCGTTGCAGCATCTTTGAGACCGGATGTCACGTACGAACTGACCGAAGGAGAGTAAGCCATGAACTCGACATAAGTATCACCTGCAATGGTAGCATTCTCAGTGGGAAAGTAAGCCTGAGGCGAATAAGTCCAGCTGGCAGGATCAAGAGGATTTCTATCCCCCTCGCGGTAGACCGTAGCGCCGCAGAGCAGGTAATTGCCGGCAGACCAGTCAACCTTGTTGTAATGGGCGCTGACAACAAAACTCTGGATGGACGAGGTACCTGTGGTGGTAGACTTCAGGGAAGACATGCCGCCTTGGGCACGGAAACCGATGGCACGCGAACCGGCAGTAACACCGGAAACATCATCCTGCGAACAACCGGAAAGTAGTAGCAGTCCGGATAAAAACAACCCCGGTAAAGACCGGAAAACGAATCTTCGTTTTTTTGAAATCATAACTCTTTTTTTAAGTTAATAAATTAATAATTAAACAACATATATATGCCGGGATAATTCCCGAACGAAAAATTTCCATTTCTTGATGACGATTGTCGAAAATGTGCAGGATGTGACACACGTCCTGTTGTTCTCCGTGGTTTTATCGAAGACGCGGCACGCCACGTCTTTACAAATCCCCCGTTTTTAATTCTTCCATCTTCATTTTTCATCGATTTCCTAATTCTCAGAACTCCTGACTTGGCACAGAATAAACTGTCGCATTTTTACAGTGCTTGAATGTCCAATGTATTTATACAAAGTATATTGCGATATTAAATCTGTCAAAATAGCGACAATATTAGTTCGGGGTATTGTTTTTATAAATCATTCATTAAAAGCAATTAAAGCTTTACCACGTCAGGAGTTCTTCATTCTTCATTGATTTCTTCATTCCTAATTCTTCATTCTTCATTTTATCTCCA
>JAISSD010000015.1 GCA_031273295.1 Prevotella sp. | reverse complement strand
TAATAAACGCCCCTGTACTTCATAATATAGGGGTCGCCTATTCCATACATCTGGCGAGCGCCCCAGCCGGCGTTTCCACCCCATTCCCCGTTGAGCGACGGGGGATTCGTCCACTGTCCTTGCGCGGATGCAATGGTAAGACTTGCTAACAAAAATAAAAACAATTTCTTTTTCATCTATACATAATTTTTTAATTAATTGAATAGGTTTACGCTTTCCTTCTTTATATATACGAAAAAAGCGCGTAAACTGCTGAATATTGGTTTACACGCTTTATTACAATTATGTTATGGAAAAACTTAACTGATTAATTCATCTTTCCATTGTCTTATATCGTAAAACATTTGCCGGGTATATAGGATGTCCGTATTGTTTTTTCATGTTTGCCAAACATTTTTTAAAATCGCGAATTGTTTCCTTCGATGGAAGTTTGACATTTGTATTTGTCAGTGAATGTTCCCACCTATCATAAAATTCTTCTGCGGCTTTGCCTTCCAGCACTGCGCCACCTCTGATTGGTATTGCCATATCTGATTGTTTTAATGATTTGGCGCAAAGATACGGATTTTCTTTCAATGCAAACTGTTTTTTTATTGAAAAAATTCGTGTAAACCAATATGTCAAAGAACGTCTTAAAAACCTCTCATTGAAAACCAATCTTCACAACTACCGTCGATTCGGCTTGCATTTCAGGTTTATCGGGCAAAGTGGATACTATACGATAGGTAACTTCTTTGGTAAAATCGACCGTTGAAGCGCCTGACGTCTGTTCCGTATTACCGATATAAACCTTGTCTGACGGCAAATAAGTTGTAAATTCGGGAACAAGACTACTCACATTCGTTCCTGCCGGCAAAGTTACATTAATAATGTACGTATTGTAATTAAATTCATCTAATTTCGCAGTTCCATTAATCCCCATTAATGTGAATGTATTAAATCTCGGATAATTGATCGTATATAATTTATAAGGACGCTCCGTTCCATAATTAGATTTGACCAAAATATCTACCGGGGAAGACAAATTATAGGCAGTCGTAGCGGAATAATCGTTCCCATTGACCGATACTTTTGTCGAGTCGGACTGAATGGAGAAACGCAAACGCTGGGAAAGCGATACATTTTGCTCTCTATTATTGTACATAACGCTTCGCGGCAATACCATCAGCCATTCATCATTGGCGTATTTTTCGGCGAATACTTCATCACGTATGATTTGAGGACAGGAAATTCGTTCTATTTCGGTCTGATCGTCAATGACATTAACCGTAAACGAGCAGGTAGCAAATTCCAAGTTCGTAGCCCTGTCGCCGGAAGTGGACGCCAAACAGGTTACTTTATATACGCCCGGTACCCGGTATGAATAGGTAAATAACTTTTTATTGACTACAAGTCCGGTATTACTTTGGTCGCGGAGATCATAATTTTGCATATCATCGCCCGGATAAACAACTATATTATCTGCAATGGCGCCGGAAAAATCAATGACCATTGATTCATTGATTGTCAGCAATTCTTTATTGATGCTTGCTTCCAAGACCGGCGTTTTAATTGTTTCTTCACAGGAATAGACCAATAAAAAGGCGCATATTCCTACTACTATTCTTGCTGTTTTTTTCATGTGTAAATAATTTGTTTGTTGTTACTTTTATTTAATATCCGGGGTTTTGTGTTACTACTCCGTTGGATATATCTATTTCGCGTTGAGGAATGGGAAAGATTTCATTTACCCCTTCACGAAAATAATAACCGCGTTTGTTGACACGACTTGCGCCATAAGCTTTCAGCACCGTTGCCGCTCTTTTTTGACGTACTAAGTCGAAGAACCTATCCCATTCAAAACAAAATTCGAGGCGTCGTTCGTTCCATATATTGTCGCGCATCTGTCCGTATCCTCCGGAAGAATAGAGCGTAGCACTACCGTTAATCGTATTGACCAATGCCTTGTTTTTATTTAGTTCCGTCAAAGCGCGTGATCCGAAACCACATTCATTCAACGCTTCGGCATACATTAAAACCACCTCTGCATAACGTATTACGCGCCTGTTTTTGCCATTATCGCCGCCATATTGCGGACGTTCTTTTATCGGGGTGTACCATTTCAGAGACAAATAAGTGGAAGGCGGGGCTTCATTGGTTTCGCCATCCGGGGCAAATTCGTGATGACCAATCATGAAACTTCTACGCGGGTCGCTGCTTCCAAACAAGGATTGTATAATTTCATCTCTACACCATATTTGGGGTGTAGTAGAATAATGATTGGTATAAATGGGCGTTCCATCATTGGTATCTCCGGAAGAACCGTCTGCCGATTCTTTGAATACAACTTCAAAAACAGAGCCTCTACAAAATTCGCCGGCTAAGAAAAATTGTTCGATATATCCGATATTTTTCCCGTCGTAATCTTTGTATTCGAGCGAATATGCTGTCTGCAAGGGCATCAGTTGCGTATCTACCGTTTCGTAAGGATCTGTTTCCACATTTACTTCCTCCGGTTTAAACCAAAGGCGTTTGCGAAGGCTTTCCCAATCTTCCTGCGTTGAGTCGTATTTGAGTATCTCGCCGTAAGTCATCGAAATACCGTCAATAAAAAATTCGCCCAAACGCACCATTTCTTCCCATTTGTCGGATTTTTCTCCCGGAGTTGCTTGATACATGAGTACTTTCATTAGCAAAGCGATAACAGCGCCTTCACCGATTTTCCCTGCATCCCTGCCTGTATATCTCGACTGAAGCATAATGGCTGCTTCCCGCAAATCTTTTTCGAT
Organism: Prevotella sp.; assembly: GCA_031273295.1. GTDB lineage: Bacteria > Bacteroidota > Bacteroidia > Bacteroidales > Dysgonomonadaceae > Dysgonomonas. Next base: position 3,740 of record JAISSD010000015.1, on the reverse strand, counting down.
ACAGGCATATACTTCCTCTGCCGTATTGCGGGGAATAACCAGATTTTCAACGGTTTCAACTTCGGGACGGATAGGCACGCCGCCATAGGTTTTAACCAGATTGAAATAGTAAAATGCTCTTAAAAATTTTGCTTGAGCCAATATTTCGCGTATATTTCTATACGAGGCATATTCTTTATCGGCTATTCTTACTCTATGGGCATTGGCTATTACCTGATTGGCACGATGAACGCCCTCATAATTGATCGAATATCTGTCTCGTATCCATGTATTGGATGGAGTAAACCGGAAATTGACTAATTGTCCCATTTGGCTTCCCAATCCTTCGTCGCCACCCCATACGTCGTCGGCGCAGGCTTCTCCGAACCGCCATTCACATTCGTTGAAAAGATCCATTTGCAATACATCGTAAGTTGCATTCAGAGCGGCCTGCAATTTATATTGGGTATCATAAAAATTTTCATCGGTTGAGTATCCCAACACCTCTTTTTCTAAAAAATCGGAGCAGCCTGTTGTAAATAATAATACCAAACTTACTGTTAGTATCTTGAAAAATATTTTATTCATATTAGCTTTATTTTAAAGATTACAAAGTTACTTTCAATCCTACCGTTATAGTACGCGATTGAGGATAAGTTCCATGGTCGAGTCCCATATTTATATTATTGCTTTCGCTTCCTGCCAATTTACCTATTTCGGGGTCGAACCCGTTGTAGCGTGTAAACGTTAATAGATTATAGGCGCCAACGAACAGGGATAAATTCTGCACAGATAATTTGGAGCAGATATTTTCATCAAAATTATAGGTTAGCCTTATCTCTTTCAAGCGGATATAAGATCCGTCGTGCAACATAAAATCCGAAGCTCTGAAATTACGATTCAAATCCGAATTTCGAAGGTCAGGTATAGAAGCATTCAGGTTTAAGGGCAGGAATGCCCGGTCTTCCCGTAATTGTCCCGACCATTGTTTTTCTCGAACATCTGCATTCAGATTATAACCAGATGCGGCATTGTTCAGGTAATAATCCATTACATTGAACACTTTGTTTCCGGTTTGTCCCTGAAAGAAAACAGTTAAGTCGATATTTTTATATCCAAATGTCAAAGGAATACCAAAAACGAAATCGGGCGTCGGTGATCCGAGGTATGTCCTGTCTTCGGCTGTAATTTGTCCGTCTCCGTTTATATCAACGAAACGGAAATCGCCGGGGCGGGTGGTTTGCTCAAAGTCATTCTTGCCGTAGTCGTATTGTGCGCTTGCCCTTATTTCCTCTTCGGTATTAAAAATACCATCTGTTACATAACCGTAGAAACTGCCGATAGGTCGTCCTACATCTGTTTTTGTAACAAAATCGTTGATGTTTGATTCGTCCAGCCAGCCTCCCCAAACAGGTTCGTTGCCGGTTCCCAAACTGGTCACTTCATTTTTAATATAGCTGACATTAAATCCGAGTTCGTATTTGAATTTATTGATTTTGTTTTTATAATTTATGCTGAATTCCATTCCTCTATTGCGGACCGAGCCGGCATTGACCATCGGAGCTTCTTTAAGTCCTGCGGATATGGGTATGGGGACTTGCAGCAACATGTCGGAAGTCTCTCTGTTGAATACTTCCACGCTGAAATCCAGCGAGTTTCTGAGAAAACTAAGGTCAAGACCGAGATTGGTCGTTTCCGTCTTTTCCCAACGAATATCCGGATTGCCGATTGAAGTAGCGATAATTCCGGGAGTAAGCGTATGATTTCCCACACCGAAAGCATAATTGTATTGTGTATTCAAAAGCGTATAGCGGGACATTTCGTCAATCCGGTTGTTTCCTAATTGCCCCCATCCTACCCGGAATTTGCCAAAAGAAATCACATCCTGATTTTCCATAAATGGCTCAGAAGAGAATTTCCACCCCAAAGAGGCGGAGGGGAAGAAACCCCAACGATTCTTTTTCAAGAAAACAGAAGAAGCATCGGCACGGAAATTAGCCTGAAATAAATACCGGTCAAGGAGGTTATAATTGAGTCGTCCCAAATATCCTATGGATGTCCATTCATGGTCATATCCGTAGGTTTTGTCTCCGGTATAACCGCTTGTCAAATACCATAAATTGGACTCGTTGCTCGCAGTTCCTTTTTTGGTTGATTCCTGAAAACTGTTTTTATAGCCTTCTACTGTCTGACCTGCCAGCAGGGTAATATCCTGTTTTTCGTTATTCCATGTAAATGTCAACAGATTATTCATTTCCCATTTATTGGTTAGATTCTGTCGTTTGTAAATCGTACTCAAGTCGGTCATTACAAAATCTTCATCCAACTTGTCCACTTCGGTAAACAGGGAGTTTGTTGCCGGCACAATATAATCGGCTATTTTAAATTGATAATTCAGGTGTTTGCCTATTTTCGCATTCAGACTCATATTCAGGTCCACACGATGCTGTGTCGTATTGTCATGATTACGGTCTAAAACAGCCAGCGGATGGCTTTCACGCCAATAGCCTCTTTCGTTATACGTCATTACCATTGGATTTTGATACAAAGCGCGTTTCAAAACGCTGTTTTGACCTTCGGGCACATTATCTTTATCTTCCCATGCATACGACATATTCGCAACGAGTTGCAACCATTTGGTCAGTTCGCTGTTCAGGTTTATACGTGTATTAAAACGATTATAAGCCGAAGTATTGACAATTCCTTTATCATCATAATAACTTCCGCTGACTAAGTATTTGGTTTTTTCATTTCCTCCGGCAACGGCAAGATTGTATTGCTGCCTGATTCCTGTTTGAGTGATAGCGTCCCACCAATTGTTGGGCGAACCCTGCTTGATGGTCTGAATATCATTGAATTTTCGTTCGTCATGATAGAGTTCTTGCGTAGCAGGATCTTTTGAATAGTACATTTGACCTTCGGCGGAATATAAAGTAGTTCCGTTGATATAGTCCTGCACAAGAGCATATTGCTCTACGTCCAAAACGGGGACTGTTTTCCAGGGGGTGGAAAATCCCACATAACTGTCGAATGTGATTTTTACGCCGGCTTTTTCGCCGCTTTTCGTCGTTATTGCCACAACGCCATTAGCGCCTCGTGCGCCGTAAATAGAACTTGAAGCTGCATCCTTAAATATTTCGACATTGGCAATATCATTGGGATTGAGATGATCAATTCTATCTACAATAAAACCATCTACTACATAGAGCGGATCGGCGTCGTTGATAGTCCCGGTACCTCTGACTTTAATAGTCGTACTACTTCCCGGAGCGCCTGTATTTTGAATAATGGTTACGCCGGCTGCTTTTCCTTGCAGCGCCTGTAAAACAGAGGCCACAGGCACATCATTCACATCGCGGCCGGCAATGGAAGATATGGAACCTGTGAGATCGCTTTTTTTCTGTACGCCATATCCGATGACCACTAATTCGTCCAACATTTGGGTTTGTTCTTCCATTACGACAAGAATTTCCCCTCCGTTCCCGACGTTTACTTCCTTAGAGGCGTAGCCCAAGTAACTGAAAACCAGCGTAGCATTAGCGGCTGTTTTCAAAGTGAATTTTCCTTCAAAATCGGTGACTGTACCGTTTCCTGTTCCTTTTTCCATTACAGCAACCCCAATGATCGATTCATTGTTTATGTTGTCCAATACGCTGCCGGTTACTGAAATCATGTTTTGCCCGTAGGAAATCAGGGAGCATAACAAGGCAATGAACACGAATGCCATTCGGGATAATTTGTATTTAATCATCTGCATTAAA
>JAISSD010000309.1 GCA_031273295.1 Prevotella sp. | reverse complement strand
AGCAGTCGAAAATGTCGCGTTCGGCAAATTCTTTCCGCCCAAGCAAGGCAACCAGCTTATGCGAAAACATATCGCTGATTTCCATTATTTTTACGTTAATGCCAAGCAAATTTCTTATTACATACTCGTCGTTTTCGACGCGGTGCGAAATGTCGATTTTCAGGTTTCTTTCGCCGTGTCCGTAATTGAGTGAAAGCAAATCGCCGAAGAATTTTTGCGCCTCATCGTGAATTTTACCGTATCTCAACACGATTTTCTTTACTTTTTGATACGTCTTTTCGGCAAATGTCCTGTCAAGCAAATTAAAATCCAAATCGACCGAAAAACGCGGCAAACCGTAAAACAGCATCGCTGCTGTTTCCCCTTTGAATCCCAGAGTAACAGACAATTCACGATCAGAATAAATATCCGTCAATATTTGTACCAGATACATCTTGTGTTTGTTATTGTCCATTTTTTTCAAAATTTCTATTGACGTAATCTTCCATTCTTTTTGACTTGTAAATCGGCAGGATACCTTCTATCTTCCTGTAATTCAATGCCCCGATATTGTCAAAACACACATCGCCGAACAGATACAGCGTGTCCAGAAAAGCGCGTTCGGGCGTGGCCATATTCAGGTTGTTCCCACAAACAATTCCTGCCGTATTCAGCAGAATCTCATTTTTCATTTTTCGATACGCAATACGCTGATTGTCAATTTCCACCTCGCGGGTTAGATAACCGATACAGGTAATCGCACTGTCAAACTGAAAAACAACACTGTTCCGCGCCAAAACATAATCAAGCGAAATATAGGTCGGCGTATAGAGGATACATGCCAATTCTGCGGAATTATAGTTTTTTTTCGCGTAAATACCCTTCCGCAAATTGAGCAGCAATCCCTCGCTAACCAGTTTATGCATTTTTTGGGATAAATAAATATCCGTACTGTTCAGTAATAATGCTATATCATTAAGCCTGAACACTGTGCGGCTATCCGCAAATACCGTATAAATTATTTCTTTCGTCATAACAGGAACTGACAATAGTATTTTTCACTATTATCAGTTCACAAAAACAGCACGTTTTTTTGAACCGGCAAAGTTTTCTGTCCGGACTGTCATTTTTTTATGTGTAAACCAATATGTCAAAGAACGCTTTCTTAAAGTAGAAAACGCCAATCGTAATTTCTAACTTCTAATTAACTCTGACGGGTCAGTGTGTTTGCCTCTGACGGCTCATGCTTCCTGTGTTACTTTTTAATCCATGTAACATCGGCGGTTTTCATAAACGCCTCGTCGGACGCTTTATTACCGTTGCAATATCCGTCCTTCGGAAAGCGCCGGTCGCCATTGGGAAGTGTCAGATTACAGGCGAAAACGGCATCGTAATCCATGATACGTATGCGTACTTTTTGTTTTCGCATGCCTCAATCACTCTACCATAGTTGCCCGCGTTTGTATTTCTGTTGGCTGCAATCGCGCCACCGTTGTACTCAATGTAATACGCTGTAACCGGCTTGTTGTAGGTAATGTACTTCTTCACCTGCGGGCAGTCGTCCGGCAATTTGATAGTTACCGTCCAATCGGCTGTTTCGCCGTCGGGCGTTGTGAGGAAGTAAACTTTTGCCGTCAACAGTAGCGGTTGTGCCTTCGGGCGAGAGTTTGAACGCGGGCGCAAGCGAGACAAAGTTTGCACCGCACGCGGCGAAGGCTGTCGTTACTGCGAGCTAACCGAATCGTAACTTGGCAATAACGGTGTATTATCGAATTATATTTCGATAAATAAAACTTTATGCTTATCTTTGCGGCAAGATTTTATTTTTAACAGGCATGGAAGCAACGTTATTACGCTTGAACAGGCACTGGGAAGGACAAAAGTACACCTCCCTGCATGAACGGGATTTGGTCGGGAACCTGAAAAGGAAAAAGGATTTGCCCCACATCCAGGTACTGACAGGTATCCGCAGAAGTGGGAAATCTACCATTTTCCGGCTGATGATAAACGATTTGATGGATACTGGGACGAATCCCAAAGAAATCCTGCTCCTCAATATGGATGAACCGTTCTTTGCATCGCTGTGGACAAATGCAGCTGGATTGTACCAGGTAGTGGAAGCGGCGGAAAAGCTCACTGCCGTGAAGACAAAGTATCTTTTCCTCGACGAGGTTCAGCAGGTAAAGGATTGGGAACTGTTTGCCAAAGGCGCTTACGATACGCAGCGTTTCGGCAAGATATACATTACAGGCTCCAATTCCGATTTGCTGCAAAACAAGTTTGCCACGCTCCTTTCCGGACGGTATTTTGCCAATACGGTGCGTCCGCTTTCGCTAAAGGAATGGATGCTGCTGCACGGTTTTTCCGACCGCTACGACACGGTTGCCCGCCGTCCCGAACTGTTGCGGCTACTGGATTCGTTCATGAAATACGGCAGTTTTCCCGAAATTGCACTGAACCCACCGAAAGACGACGTTAAAACCGAACTCCTGAACAGCTACTACGAATCCATTGTGCTGAAAGATTGCATTGTTTACAATCAGGTGCGCGACAGTAGCCTTTTCTACCGGCTGCTTCATTTCCTTCTCTCCAATGCCGGCGCCCCGTTTTATTATACCAGCCTGGCAAAAGCCGTCGGCAGCAACGAAAACACGGTGCGCAACTACCTGGAATACGCCCACCGGAGTTATGTAGTTTCCGAAGTGACCAACTTTTCGTTTTCGCTGAAGGAAAAAACAAGGGCGCAACACAAGGTGTACGGTATCGACACGGGATTGATGAACGCCGTCGGCTTCCAATTCATACAGCGGGGCGGCATGACGCTGGAAAATATCGTGTATAATGAATTAATCAACAACGGTTATGCCGAAATCGCCTTTGCCCGGCAACAAGGGGGCGAATGTGATTTTATTGCGAAGCGGGATGGACAGTATCATGCGTTTCAAGCCTGCCACGAGCTGACGCCGCTGAATCAGGCGCGTGAAACGGCAGGGTTCAACCTGTTCGGGAAACTTCCCATAGCTTCCAGAACGATACTGACCTACAATCAGGAAGACAGTGTCGGCGACATCCGGATAGTTCCGTTCTGGCAGTTCTTTGGAATTGAAAGCTGAAAAAATGACGTAAAAGGCCGAAATTAGCTCGTTTCCAAATCGTTACCTGTTGCGAAAATCTATCTTGCAACTTGCTCGTTTTCAGCGGAGAAGTATAATTTTGGTAACTACCCAGTCGCCTTGGACAAACATAAATACCAAATAATCAATTATATATCATATCAAGAAAAATCAATCATATTTGAGCGCTAATTTTATAACTTATAGATAATATGCAGTTTATAATTCAGATTCGCATTAAACATCAAAATCTGAATTGAGATAAATATCTATAAATCAATTCGTTTTGTTGCCTGAGTAGTTACAATTTTTTCATATCATCCATTTTGTTTTTTTACAATTTTTATACCACTATTAATTATTATACCCGGATACCTTCAGACGGGCCAAGGACCTGAAAAAAGAAGACTTGAAGAATCTGGACAAGGACCTGGCCGATGCCGTCTACGTGAGCTCGTCGGGCCTTGGCAAGAAACGGAAGGACGGCATCACCAAATTTTACTACTTCAAAGACAGTAGCAAGGAGCTGTACTATAATGTGGCGGAGGTTAAGAGGCCTAAACCTGACGGAACGCCACAAGTGACGCGCTTTCTGTACTCGGTAACAAATGTGCCGAAATAAAAATGCCGGGCGACGGGTTTTGGGTCGATCTACCCGGTTAGTCACTCCCGACATTTTTTTCTTTAGATTTTGCGAAGTTAAAAACAATTGTTCGAAAAAACAAAAATATAAACTCAATGAGATTTCCAGTAGCAAAATTACAGCATAAAATATATGTTTAATTTAGATACAAATAATATCAAATTGTAATTATCATTTTTTAAAATACTTGATTATAAGAGTATTATATATTTGGGATGAAAAAATTATTTGTATTTTGTAAAAACATGCTTGTATAGACTATTTTCCATATCTTTAAATTTATCATTGATAAAATCGACAACTGAGCCATTTTTGTTGAAAAAATGAGGTTTTTTACCATATACCTTCCATGCACAAAACCATGCCGTGCATGGTATAAATGAATGCACTCACGCTGCCGGCGCGACTAATATTTAACACAACGGACAGGGAAAGCATCCAACCGAGTGCCGGAATGGTTAGGGTATATGCCATCCTGGCGAATCCATATACGGTACGCACTCCCACTATTCGGCGAGGAGGCAAAATGGAGACCGTGATAGCCGGTTCCACCCACTCCTCCTTGGTTGCCACGCATTGCGGCGGCGGGAAAGAAGGGGCGGTAGGCGCCGGTACCTCCTGGAATATTCTTGCGGTAACCGGGGCAGGCGCCGTTATACGTGACTGACTGTGTACCATAGACGTTAGTACTGGCGATGGTGGCAGAACTGGTCGTCCAATTACCCAATGCCGCACTATAATCACCGGCTACTCCAAAATCATCGGAGGTTGGCATACGCCATTTCGTTCCGGCAGCGCCCGGAGCCTTGCCCGTTTCAGTCAGATAACGGCAAATATCTCCCTTCCATGCGGCAGGATCATGGGCCGTGGTGGAGAGATAAGCCAGATTTGTAGCAGTGCCGGAACCTGTGGTTACATACGGAATATTCGTCCAAGAGGAAAGGCTGGCGCCAGTGCCGGGAGCAACGGTTGCACCGGCAGTCTGCTGTGACCAGCCGGTAGAGGAAGCGGTATTGGGAATGTATACCTTGCAAGCGGCAACCCAGTCTGTGGCGTGGGCCGAGCTACTTGGATCCAGACCAACAAGGCTGCCCCACATGAAGAATACGCCCTGGTAAGTCTCCGAGCCGGAGCCGGGAGCATTGGCGACAGGGTTGCCGGTTGGGGTGTCGTCGAAGGTCAGGCATCCCTTTGAAACGCTCCAGTAGATATTGCTGCCGGCCCAGTCTCCGTGAGTCGTTGGATTGGTTGGCGGGGCTGTGAACGTGCCGGCCTGTAGCTGCACTTTCCTGGACTGCTCCAAAAACTCATTGGTAGGACTAAAGAAAGTAAGGGTGGCTTCGGCAGTAGGTTTCGACCAGTCCAGATTCGGTTTGAGTGTGAGGCTAATAGACTGATTTGTTACAACGCCCGCACTGGCAGGAGTGAAGTTGGAAATAATTGCATCCGGATCGCTATCAACCCTGACGCACCATTTGCTGTAAGTCGACGTCACCCTGATAGCGGTACTGCTGGTGGTGTTAGCCGCAAAAGGCGAACCGATGCTTGATTGAGCAGTAACAGTGAACCCGTCTGCGGTACTTTTCCGGCTGACAAGTACCTTTTTCTTCAACCGTCCGGCAGTAATGATAATAGTATCGGTACGGGCGCTGGAAACGCCGCCAACTACCCTGAATGTCAGGGTTGTGGGTGAACCGGGCGAGTTGGCGGTACTGGTGGATGCGCCACCGGTGATTACCAGCCAGCTTGTATTGCTTGATACGGCAGTATAGCCTTTCTCATAAGTGGTGGATACTTGCAGGGTAATGCCTGTCCTGGCCGTGTTGTCGAAGGTATAGCTATCCTGACTGACCCCCAGAACATATTGTCCGTCATAGACATAGGAGGCGAGGGATTCGTCGGTAGCAGTCAGGCTGACCGTCAGATTGACGGGGGCTGCATCGAAAGCCTCCTCCGGTGTATCATAACCCGGGCCGTCAACCTTTGTGATATTGAAGCGGTAACGATGGTTGCGCAGGACAGGCAGGAACTCCTGGTTTGGATAACTGCCGCTGACAAAGTCGAGGCGATAGTAGGTGATATCAGCCGTAGAACTGCCATACCTGCCCCCGATGACCAGACAGGGACGTTTTGCAGGGCCGCCACCGTCAACGGCAGGTTCGGCAAATTGCTCGGCCATATAGATAGCTCCGGTACACGAATACCTGTCTGGACTGAATCCGTCGGCAGTGGCGGTAGCAGGAGCTGCGGAATAGGAAGGAACCGGAGAATCATTGATTCCCGGAGCAGGAGTAGTCGGGATAGAAGGTGCGGAAGCAGGATAGATACCGCCATTCGGAGCTACCAGTCCTCCGTCAAGCGAATTGTGCAACTCTATTGATTCGAGGGTGAAGGTTGTACCCAGTCCCCGGCCTGTTTCCGTACCGTCAATCACATCGTCGGGGAAATTAACCCCCACGTCTATCCTTGCAACACTTCGTATCAGAGGAATGGACGGAACCGGTACACTGGCCGTATTGCTCAAATCTACAGATGACAGGCCGCCCCACATCGGGAAAGGAGTAAGATTCGTGGCGGGTGGTTCGGGCACATTCCACTTGCCCGGAGAATCGAACCGCACGGATTGCATGACAGCTTCCCTGGTGGTAGTAGCATCAAAGGGAGACGCGGTATTGACAGCCTCAACCGCATCATGCGCATTGGCAACGACCATGACACAAGCACCGGTAGCGTAGCCGGCTCCATCCAGATACACATCGAAAGTCTTTTTGTTGCTGTCACTACTGTCCGTAATAATGTCCTGTCCCTGAGCATAGGCGCGGCACAGGTATTTACCGGCGGCATCGAAAACCAGCACATCGACTTCCGATACACGGTATTCGTCGGATTCACTCAGAGCGTAAGTAGATACCGGGGCAAGACCCGGAACAGTGATCTGCATGCGAACATAGCCCTCCTTGACCGGAGGCAAAACATCGTCAGGCAGGAACTCGTCGTCCGTGTTTTTACACGAACCGAAACATAGAAACAAACTGGCCAGCAAGCCGTATAAAAGTACAGGTTTCATGAATATAATTTTTATATAAATAATTAATTTCAAACCGTACCGGTGAAGGGAGTATCATAAAAGCCTTGCAAAAGTATATATAATAAATGAAAGAAAAAAATTTATCAGTTTATTTTTTGGTTGAGGGAAATAAAGAGTAGCCCGGACTTTCGGATTTGACTGCACTGCGGTAAAAAAGAAAACGGAGCGTACCCTGAACAGGTTCACTCCGTTTTTTTACTGTCTCATTTTAAAGATACTTGCCGCCCTTATCGATAATGACCCGACTGAAATTGTTTACTTCTTTCGATGACATTGCGATTCATTCATTTCCTGCCAGCGCT
>JAISSD010000305.1 GCA_031273295.1 Prevotella sp. | reverse complement strand
CCTTTCGGATAAAAGATGTTTTTTAATTCTGTCGTTCAGCACAACAGAAGGCAATGGTGAAAGTAGATTCGCTTGATTGTCAAAAGTTTTGACTTGCAAGTAAAGCGCCTCTCCTTCAGCCGTTTCTTTTAGATAAACGCCTGATTGAACGATTGCAATGTCTTTTATTTTCAAGTACATGAAGCAAATTGTATTCAAATCAATGATAAATGTAAAGAATATGCTTCATGCAAACAAATTTATTTCAAAGTATTTTTATACAAAATATATTTGAAAACGGACTTGTTGCACTGATTTGCCGTTTAATTACGTATCGAAACACAGACACGCTAACCTGCTTTCCTGATGACTTATTCATTTCCTGTCGTTTTATCAAGTCTTTCTCTTTCTGTATTTTATTCGCCGTGTGTCTTTGTATCTCTCTACCTGTTTGCGTATAATCTTGATAGTATCACTGTATTTGAATTGCCGTTCCAACCGGTAAAGATTTTCTTCGTCTGTTTGTCCTAACATCTTGACATACCTGTATTTCAAATCATTGTCCTTGTATTGACGAATGCTTCTCCTTTGCTCGCCAAGAACATACGATAACCCCAATATCACTAAAACCATAACGACCATCACCACCATCGAAGGAGAAACTTTACTCGAACCTATATCAATCGTATGTCGATGTTGATGCTCGACTTTGGCGGGTTTGCGTACTTCCTCAAGCAAATATTCAAACCGTTCAGTCATAGTATTTACGGCTGCCATACCAATCTCTGCCGACTCAACCGACACATTTGTATGTTTGTCCAACTTGTTGTTTATTGTTTCAAACATTTCGAATACAGCGGAAGTATCCATTCTATTTATTGCACTCATAATTCTTTGTTATTTAATTGTTTATAAATGGAATCCTTTTTTCTTTTGGCTCTATAACGGATAGAGTGGGTTCAACGCTTATCCTCAGTACCGGGATTTTGTTACATATGGGAAATTTCGGTTACAGACAGGGAATTTGACGCATATACGGCCTTTTTATGAAAGGATTGTAAAAAGGTGAAAATATGCAACGGTTTATTTGGCCGGATCCAAATATATTTGCAGCATATAGTTAATATTTTTAAATACATCTTTCCCATGAATAAAACAATAGCGATAATCGGGACAGTACGGCGAAAAATGTTTGCCTGTTTTTTTGGACAGGGCGTGTGTTTGCCCCGGAGTTATGCAGGCGGCGCGGGGCAACCCGTTACAATGTTTGCGTTCAATATAATATGCTTTAAATCAGTATATTACAAAGTTAGTGGCTAAACCGGGATATATAATCGCAATTCAGGCAATCGAAATATACGCCGGGCAATAATACGGATATTCATTTTTTAAATTTGTTTATCAAGATATAAAATAAATTCATCGGCTAGTCGTTGTATATAGATAATTATAGTTTGGTTCAATTAAAATTAATTTAGACACTAATATTTAAACAGATAAGTATGACAGTACATTTTAGCGCAATCCGAAGAGAACGGCTTGAATTTTTCTTTGGACTGGTTTTATTTTTATCAATTTCGTCTTTTACCAATGCCCAGACATACAGAGTGCAGGGAACAGTATATGATTCGCGGACAAAAGAATCGTTGATAGGAGTTCGTGTTGCAGTGAAGGATAACCGGAGTAGCGGCGCGGTATCCGATGAAAAGGGAAATTATATGTTGACGCTGCCCAAAGGCCGTTATACCCTGCAAATAGACTATATCGGTTACGAGGGAAAAGAAATTGAAGTTACTCTTTCCAAAGACCTCCGTCAGGACGTGGAACTGAAACAGTCGGCTATCGGATTAAAGGAAATAATCGTTTCGGGAGAACGCGCCGACGCCAATGTATCGTCTCCCTTGACCGGAGTGGAACGGATGGAAATAGAGAAAATAAACAAATTGCCGGTATTGCTGGGCGAACGCGATATTATCAAGACAATTCAGCTCACACCTGGCGTACAGGGAGCAGGCGAGGGCAGCGCCGGGTTTTATGTGCGGGGAGGAAGCGTCGACCAGAATATGATATTGCTGGACAATGTGCCTTTGTACAATGCGTCGCACATGATGGGATTTTTTTCTACATTCAATTCGGATGTGCTTCGCGAGATCACTTTGTACAAGGGTTCCATGCCGTCGCAATACGGAGAGCGCCTGGCTTCCGTACTTGATGTACAGCAGCGTACCGGCGACAATCAGGATTACCATGTATCGGGAGGTATCGGGTTGATCTCCTCGAAGCTGAATGTGGAAGGCCCTATACAAAAAGGGAAATCGTCCTTCCTTGTCGGGGCAAGGCGTACCTATGCCGATGCTGTGGCCCGCATGTCAGGATCGAAGGATGCAGAGAATGCCTGTCTTTATTTTTATGATCTGAACGCCAAAGTGCATTTCGGTTTATCTGACAGGGATCAGCTTACTTTTTCGGGTTATCTCGGGAAGGATAAAATGGCGTTGAAAGACGCCGCCGAGATCAACTGGGGCAATATGTTCGGGAACTTGAAATGGAACAGGGTGATCAATGACAAATGGAATTCCGGGACTTCGGTATTCTACAACCGGTATAACTACTATTTCGGCATGGAAATGGGCATGGAAATGCAAGGCAAAGCAGAGATAAAAGATTACGGCGTCAGGCAGGAATTTATTTTCCAGCCGGATAAAGCCAGTTTGTGGAAACTGGGTATAAGTTCCACTTTTCATGACATAGGACCCGGCGATTACAAAATAAATGCCGAACAGCAAAACTCGTTGAATTTGCATCACCGCTATTCTTCGGAAAATGCCGTATATGCCTCAAATGAAATTAAATTGTCCGACAGGCTTGAAGTTATCTACGGTTTGCGCCTGTCTGCGTTTATGGCGATGGGTGATGGCGAGTATTATGATTTGGATGAAGAAAAGAATGTGACAGACAGCATTTGGTACAAACCCGGCAAAATAGTGAAGGCATACGTGAATCTCGAACCCCGTTTATCGGCTGCTTACAAGCTCAACAGCGTTTCGTCCGTAAAGGCGGCCTATGCCCGTACTGCCCAGAATATGCACTTGCTGACATATACCGCGCAAGGCACGCCTTTCGACAGGTGGACTTCCAGTTCCAATAATATTAAACCGCAGGTCGCCGACCAGTTTTCTATCGGTTATTTCCGCAACTTTTCCGGCAATACTTACGAATTCAGTGTCGAGACTTACTATAAAGCCATGCAGAATCAGATAGACTATAAGGATAATGCCGATTTTCAGGCATACAATGTAGTGGAAACCGAGTTGCTGTATGGAAAGGGACGCGCTTACGGCCTGGAGTTGACGCTGAAGAAGAAGGCAGGGAGGTTGACCGGATGGATTGGCTATACCCTGTCCAAATCGGAAAAAAAGATTGACGGGATAAATGAGGATAAGTGGTACAATGCCTATCAGGACAGGACGCATGATCTATCTGTCGTGGGAGTTTACGAACTGAACAGAAAGTGGACTTTATCGGCCGCATGGGTGTATTACACGGGAAATGCAATTACCTATCCGAGTGGTAAATACCGGATAAACGGAAAGGATGTGATGTATTATGCAGAAAGAAACGGGTACCGCATGCCGGATTACCACCGCCTGGATTTGGGAGCGACCTGTTTATTAAAGAAAACTTCGAAATTCGAGTCCGAACTGGCATTCAGTCTTTACAATGCATACGGAAGGGAAAATGCTTACATGATCCGCTTCCGCACCAATGGCGATGATACAAGTAAAACAACGGCCTACCAGTATTCTTTATTCAGATTTGTGCCGTCAATTACATGGAATTTTAAATTTTAACAGCAAACAACAGGATCATGATTAATATATTTAAAGCATACAAGTTAATAACCGCAGTCATACTATTGGCCTTTACGGCCTATGCCTGCGAAAAGGAAATCGACGTAGACCTTCGTTCTGTTCCGTCGCGTATATTGATTGAAGGAATGGTACGACAAAATTCTGCGCCCATGGTACGCGTAAGCCGTACCCTGGATTTTAATGAAAGCAGCGATTACCCGTTTTTGAAAGGCGCGGTTGTGAAAATATCGGATGATGCGGGAAACACTGAAACGCTGAAACAGGATAATACGGGATGGTATGTGGCCGGAAAACTTAGAGGGGAAACAGGGAGGACATATAACCTGTCGGTGAATTATGAAGGAAAAGAATATACGGCTACGTCAAAGATGCCTCCACAAGTGAAAATAGACTCGCTGACCATGTACAGGGTCCCGATCATGGATTACGCTCTGCCAATGGTGCATTTCAAGGACCCGGTTGGCAAGGAGAATGATTATTACCGTTGTATAGTATATATAAACGGCAAACAGCGCATGAATGCAAGGGAGATTGTGCTAACCGGCCAATTCACGGACGGCAGCCCGATGCATGCGATTCTTCCCGTTTCTTCAGAGAACGACGAAGACGATCCTGTCAAGCAGGGTGACGAGTTATTGGTTGAGTTTCAGTCTGTGGATAAAAAAACGTATACTTTTTTTGAAAACCTGAGCCGTTTGGATAATTCCCTGACCAATCCCGCCTCGAATATCAAGGGAGGAGCTTTAGGCGTATTCAGCGCGTTCTCGTATGACCTGATGCTCATTGTCGCAAAATAAGAGGAGACGGGGGAGTGGAAAAAAGCGACAGGAGAATTCCGTCTCTCAGCCCCGATAGCGGGTTGAATAGATGTATTCCAAAATCCCGTTTTTTTATTATTGCTGTTTTAACGCAAAGGATCCGCAAAGTAAATGCTTTGCGCCCTTTGTGATACCTTTGTGTTAAATGAATTTATTCGTTCTTTTTTTCTTGCAGTGCGACAATTTGAATTGAATTGAAAATCGGCGGAGCCAAAATCGACGCAGTCAAAATCAGCGTAGCCAAACGTCGGTTCGGCCAGTCAGATACACACTCTTAACCTGTAACTGGAATAGCGCCGGGTCTGTCAAGTAAAGAAATAAAAAAACAACAATAAAATTTGCATTTCAAAAAAAAGTTTATAACTTTGTGTTCGCTTTTGATATGAAATTATGACAAATTGCTTTTTACATCTCCTCGTTCTTGATGTTCTCCTCGTCGGTCGGAATAGATGAGAAAGGTATGTATATTAGCTTGATAATATAAAGGAATAAATGAATATATAGCCTTTCTCGTTTTTGGGAAAGGCTTTTTTGTAATATTGGGTTTAATTAAAAAGATAATTGTATGCGAAGGCTATCAGCTAAAAACAGGAAATTATGGGATTTGAATTAAGAAGTTCGACAAGTACGCAAGGCAGGCGTATGGCGGGAGCCAGAGCCTTATGGAGGGCAAATGGCATGAAAGAAGAGCAAATGGGCAAACCGTTAATAGCCATAGTAAACTCTTTTACGCAATTTGTACCCGGACACGTCCATTTGCACGAAACAGGACAAAAGGTGAAAGCCGAAATTGAAGCATTGGGTTGCTTTGCCGCTGAATTCAATACGATTGCCATCGACGACGGCATTGCGATGGGACATGACGGGATGCTGTATTCCCTGCCCTCGCGCGACTTGATAGCCGATAGCGTGGAATATATGGTTAATGCGCACAAAGCGGATGCAATGATCTGTATCGGCAATTGTGACAAGATCACTCCGGGTATGCTGATGGCCGCCATGAGACTGAATATACCGGCTATATTTGTTTCCGGCGGACCAATGGAAGCAGGCAGGCTCGGCAAGCATCGACTGGACTTGATAGACGCCATGATAAAATCGGCCGATGATTCGGTATCGGACAAGGAAGTAAGCGCTATAGAACGAATGGCTTGCCCTACTTGCGGCTCGTGTTCCGGTATGTTTACGGCAAATTCGATGAATTGCCTGAATGAGGCTATCGGGCTGGCGCTTCCGGGTAACGGAACGATTGTGGCTACACACGTCAACCGTATGCAGTTATTCAGTAATGCGTCAAAACAAATCGTACACAACGCTTATCTTTATTACAGGGATGGAGACGAATCTGTTCTTCCCCGCAAAATCGCCACGAAAAAAGCTTTCCTGAATGCAATGACGCTTGATATAGCTATGGGAGGTTCTACGAATACGATTCTTCACCTCCTGGCCATTGCGCAGGAAGCCGGAGTAGATTTCACAATGGACGACATCGACAGGCTGTCCCGCAAAACCCCCTGTCTCTGCAAGGTGGCTCCCAATACGCAAAAGTATCACATACAGGATGTAAACCGCGCGGGAGGCATACTGGGTATCATGAAGGAACTGGACAAGGCAAAGCTGATAGATACCGCTGTTGCAAGGGTTGACGGACTTACTCTTGCCCAGGCCGTCGACAGATACGATATTACTAAAAGTACGATTATAACACGGGACGCGGAGTTAACTTATAAATCTGCTCCGGGCAACCGTTTCAATCTGGTAATGGGTTCGCAGGACAATTATTTCCCGACTCTCGACGTAGACCGGGCCGAAGGTTGTATCCGCGATATTGAACACGCTTATACCAAAGATGGCGGCCTTGCCGTATTGAAAGGAAATATTGCCCTTGACGGGTGTGTAGTGAAAACGGCCGGAGTAGGCGAAAGTATTTTCAGATTTTCGGGACCGGCAAAAGTCTTTCATTCCCAGGATGCGGCATGCGAAGGTATTCTGGAAGGCCTTGTAGCGCCCGGCGATGTGGTTGTTATTGCATACGAAGGGCCGAAAGGAGGTCCGGGCATGCAGGAAATGCTTTATCCTACCTCATACATCAAATCGAAACACCTGGGCGAGCAATGCGCTTTGATAACAGATGGCCGTTTTTCCGGCGGAACTTCCGGCCTGTCTATCGGGCATGTTTCTCCCGAGGCCGCATCGGGAGGTGCGATAGGATTGGTCAGGAACGGTGATATTATAGAAATAAATATCCCCGACCGTTCTATTAATGTGAAATTGACGGACGCCGAACTGGAAGCCCGACGCCAACAGGAACTGGCAAAGGGGAAAAACGCGTTCAAGCCGGACAGGGAACGCCATGTGTCCAAAGCCTTGAAAGCATATGCAAGTATGGTGAGTTCTGCGGATCTGGGCGCGATAAGGATCATGGAATAAAACTATTGTACGTACCGATATATAATATATAATCATGAATAAGCAAATAACAGGAAGCGAAGCGCTTATCCGTTCACTGATCAATGAGGGAGTAGATACTGTATTCGGGTATCCCGGAGGCGCTATTATGCCCGTATTCGATTGTTTGTACGATTTCAAAAAAGAAATAAATCACATACTTGTTCGCCACGAGCAGGGTGCGACGCATGCGGCGCAAGGTTATGCACGCACATCGGGAAAAACAGGAGTGGCTCTGGTAACATCGGGCCCCGGTGCAACGAATGCGATCACAGGCATTGCCGACGCCATGCTCGACAGTACGCCTATGGTTGTGATATCGGGGCAGGTCGTATCTTCCCTCTTGGGAAGCGACGCTTTTCAGGAAGCCGATGTTGTGGGTATTACACAGCCTGTTTCGAAATGGTCGTATCAGATACGCCGTCCCGAGGATGTGGCATGGGCTGTTTCAAGGGCGTTTTACATAGCTTCTGCCGGCCGGCCCGGCCCCGTAGCGCTTGATATTACCAAAGACGCCCAGTTTGGGAAGGTGGAAAATTACGAATACAGGAAAGAGACCTTTATCCGTAGCTATCAGCCCAAGCCCGACATTAAGGATTCGGAAATAGAAGTTGCCGCACGGATGATAAATGAAGCAAAAAGACCCTTGGCTTTGGTAGGGCAGGGGGTGATTCTGGGAAATGCGGAAAAAGAATTGCTCGCTTTTCTCGAAAAATCGGGTATTCCCGCCGCATCTACCATGTTGGGGCTTTCGGCTATCCCTTCCGGCCATCCTCAACATGTAGGGATGCTGGGTATGCATGGCAACATCGGGCCTAACCGCAAAACCAACGAATGCGATCTGCTTGTTGCCATTGGCATGCGTTTCGACGACCGTGTTACCGGTGATTTGAAAACATATGCGAAGCAGGCCGGAATTATCCACTTCGATATAGACAAGGCCGAAATAAATAAAAATGTAACCGTAACCGCCCGCGTATTGGGAGATGTAAAAGACTCCCTGCCCAGAGTTACGGAACGGCTCAAAGGGAACCGATTTCCGGAATGGCTAGCCGGATTCAGGGCTTGCGACGAGGAAGAATACAATTCTGTTATCAAGGGCGAGCTATATCCCGAATCGGGAAAATTAAAGATGGGCGAGGTGATCCACAAAGTATCGGAAGCTACCGGTAATGATGCGGTTCTTGTTACGGATGTGGGACAGCACCAGATGATGGCTGTCCGCTATTTTAAATACAGCCGTAGCCGCAGCCTGGTTACTTCAGGCGGATTGGGGACAATGGGTTTCGGTCTTCCTGCCGCCATAGGCGCTAAATATGGCGCTCCGGACCGTACTGTCTGTCTGTTTGTCGGCGACGGCGGCATCCAGATGACCATACAGGAATTAGGCACCATTATGCAAACGGATATTGATATAAAAATAGTAATTTTGAACAATCATTTTCTGGGTATGGTACGCCAGTGGCAGGAGCTTTTCTTTGACGAGAGGTATTCCGAAACGGCAATGAAAAACCCCGATTTTGTGAAAATAGCCGAAGCATACAATATTCCGGCAAAAAAAGTGGAGACGCGCGAAGAACTGGACAGGGCCATAGCCGGTATGTTGAACTGCAAAGGTTCTTGTTTGCTGGATGTACAGGTAGAACCCAAAGGAATGGTATATCCGATGATCCCGGCAGGTACATGCGTGACCAATATATTATTGGGGAATGAATAATAACCGGTAAATTTGCAAACCGGCAAGATCCGGCAATGAATAAATCATGAACGGTTTCGAGCATTTGTCGATTTGCAGATTCCCAAACTTGAAAATTTGATTATGCAAGATAAAACATTATATACAGTGACCATATTTTCGGAAAATACAGTTGGTCTGCTCAGTCAGGTAACCAGCGTATTTACCCGTCGCCAGCTGAATATAGAGACATTGTCCGTTTCTCCGTCGGCATTGAAAGGTATCCATAAATTTACAGTCACGGTCTTTTGTGACGAAGAAACGATAAAGAAAATCGTTCTGCAAATAGACAAGCGGGTAGATGTCTTGAAATCGTATTATAATACCAATGATGGATTGATACATCAGGAAATAGCCCTTTACAAGCTTTCTACGCCCGATTTTCTGAAAATAGAATCGGTAGAGGGGCTTGTCAGGAAATATAACGCCCGCATTCTGGATATTAACGAAAACTGTGTGGTACTGGAAAAAACGGGGCATTATCAGGAAACGCAGGATCTATTTGAAGAACTGAGTAAAACGATCGGCGTTCTCCAGTTTATCCGTTCGGGGCGTGTGGCCATTACCAAATCGAAGATAGAACGCCTGAGCGATATGCTGTCGGAGCTGGATAAAAAGCATGGCCGGCAGTGAAAAAAATTTAAATGCATTATATTATTGTAATAAACCGGAATAGCAAAATCTTTGAACACTATAAACCTAAAACCGGCTTGGCCGTTTTCCGGTATCTGCCGAAACACAAACAAAATTATGAACGAAAAGAACAGGGAACTGATAAAAAAAATTGTGGGAAAACCCGGAATGAACCTCTACCACAAAGTGCAGAGGAAAAGAATAGACCGTAAAGAGGAAAAATATTTTCAAGCCAGAAAGAAAATGTACGCTTCTCTGGTTAATCCGGGCGAGCTTTGCTTCGATATAGGGGCAAACGAAGGTAACAGGGTTGGGCCGTTACTGTCTGTAGGAGCAAGAGTGGTTGCCGTAGAACCCCAGCAAAGCTGTTATACGAAATTGAGAGAAACGTATGGAGATAAAATAATTATAGTACCCAAAGGGGTTGACGAAGCAGAAGGCGAAAAAGATCTGTATGTAGCATCCATTTCTGTTTTTTCGTCATTCTCTACCGAATGGATCGATCAGGTAAAAAACGGACGTTTTTATGAACGCACGTGGGACCGGAAAATACGTGTGCCGATGACAACACTCGACGCTCTTGTAAAAGAATACGGAGAGCCTTCGTTTATAAAAATAGATGTTGAAGGATTCGAATTGCAGGTATTAAAAGGGTTATCCACGTCTGTCAGGTATATTTCGTTTGAGTACACTGTTCCCGAACAGACCAGTCATGCAATAGAATGCATACGCCTGATAGCGGCGCTGGACAAGGATACCAAATTCAATTTCTCTCCTGAAGAATCCATGGCGTGGGGAATGAAAGCATGGTTGAGCGCCGATAACATGATTGAATATATCCGTACCCCGATGTTTCAGGCTTGGGGGAATGGCGATATTTACTCGCACTGTTTCGGCAAATAAATTGGAGGATATAAAAGATATACTATTAAATTTTTAAATTACAGATATGATCGCACCTGTTGGCAGATACGAATTTGAGATTGACGCATACCTGACGGATTTCAGGGGAAAAGCCACGCTCCCGATGATTGGCGGCTTTATGTTGCAGGCCGCCGCCAGACATGCGGACGAACGCGGGTTCGGGTACTCGTCCATGACCTCGCAACAACGGGTGTGGGTGCTTTCGCGTATGGCGATCGAGATGTACGGATATCCGAAGAATGATACGCTAATGTCCGTCAAAACGTGGATAGCAGGTGTAAACCGCTTGTTTACCGAACGCCATTTCGCTTTCGAAGATGCCGAAGGCAAGGCGATTGGCTTTGCACAGTCTTTGTGGGCTTCGATTGATTTAAAGAGCCGCAAGGCTGCCAACTTGTTGGAATTGTATGGCTTGTCTGATCATATTCATGAAAATCAGGGATGTCCGATAGAAGGTATGACAAAAATTCCGGCGTTGAAAGATAATTGTGAAGTTGCCTCCGAATTTGTTGTTAAATACAGCGATGTGGACATAAACAGGCATCTCAACAGTATGAAATATATTGAACATTTTGTTGACGTGTTTGATATTGACATGTTCAGGGTGCGGGAGATCCGTCGTTTCGAAATCAATTATGTATCGGAAGGGCGTTATGGAACAAAGCTCGACATCCTTAAAAGAAACGAGGGAAACGGAGTTTATGTGTTGGAAATGAAAGACGGGGATACGAATGTATGTTCTGCAAGAGCGACATGGAAATGAACCGTGCAATTTGAAATTTTGAAATTCAAGGATCTGTTTAAATTCTTCATGAATATGATTTTGATATATAAAACGGGCTGTTTTGCAGTCAAAATTTTAGAGTTTGGCGGGCTAAATCCTGAAATTTCCGACAAACAAGGAGCCGTTCCGGAGTCAAAGCGCTTCATTGACTGAAATTTGAATAGTTACCAAATAATACTTTAATCAATTAAACAAAAACAAAAATGGCAGAAATGAACTTTGGCGGCGTTGTAGAGCAAGTAGCCACCCGCGATGAATTTCCTTTGGAAAAAGCAAGAGATGTATTGAAAAATGAAACTATCGCGGTTATCGGCTACGGCGTACAGGGCCCCGGACAGGCATTGAATCTTCGCGACAATGGATTTAATGTAATTATCGGACAGCGTAAAGGCGGCAAGACATGGGAAAAAGCTATTGCCGACGGTTGGGTGCCGGGTGAAACTTTATTCGATATAGAAGAAGCCGCCGAAAAAGGTACAATCATTCAGTATCTTTTGTCCGACGCTGCTCAAATAGAAGTATGGCCCCGCCTTAAACCCCGTCTGACGGCAGGCAAGGCATTGTATTTCTCTCACGGGTTTGGTATCACTTACAAAGAACGTACCGGTATCATCCCTCCGGCTGATGTGGATGTTATCCTTGTTGCTCCCAAGGGTTCGGGAACCAGCCTTCGCCGTATGTTCCTCGAAGGCCGCGGTCTGAATTCAAGTTATGCGGTTTTTCAGGATGCAACGGGCCGTGCCCGGGAACGCGTAATAGCGCTGGGTATTGGTGTCGGTTCGGGTTATCTCTTTGAAACGGATTTCAAACGCGAAGTATATTCCGACCTTACAGGCGAGCGCGGTACGCTGATGGGCGCCATACAGGGTCTTTTGCTTGCGCAGTACGAAGTTTTGCGTGAAAACGGCCATTCTCCGTCGGAAGCGTTCAATGAAACAGTGGAAGAACTTACCCAGTCATTAATGCCCTTGTTTGCGGAGAGAGGTATGGACTGGATGTATGCAAACTGTTCTACTACGGCTCAACGCGGCGCGCTCGACTGGATGACGCCTTTCCACGATGCAACAAAACCGTTATTTGAAAAACTCTACAGGGAAGTGGCTTGCGGAAATGAAGCCCAACGTTCTATAGATACTAACTCAAAGCCGGATTACCGTGAAAAACTGGAAGAAGAACTGAAAGCTCTTCGCGAAAGTGAAATGTGGCGTACAGGTGCAGTAGTAAGAAAATTGAGACCGGAAAACAATTAAGATCAGTTCTTCGGTAAAATGCGGAAAGGACTGGATTTTAATAAATTCAGTCTTTCGTTTTTTTAGAATTTTCAGCGCTTTGATCCCGTTTATACGTGCACGGCATGGTATATATGCTTTATTTTTAACAGGGTAATTTATACACGCGACCACGAACCGATCCATATACATGTAAAAAATACAGACGGGGAAGCCAAATTTGAAATCGAAAATGATCTTCGGCTTGTATACAACAACGGGTTGAAGCCCAAAGATATCAGGCTGGCCGAAAGTATTCCGGAGGAAAATAAAGAAAATTTCATTAATGAATGGAAAATGATTTTCGGGGAGTAAGCCCCGCAAAACCGCATAAACAGGTATTGCCATGAAAGTGAATAAATTATGGTTCGACGATGAAAAGATTTTCATTCTTGCCGATGACGGGCGTGAACTCTGGCAATCGCTGCTGTGGTATCCGCGCCTGCAAAACGCGAACCCGCAGCAACGGCAAAAATATGAAATCGACGGTTCCGGAATTCGCTGGGAGGAGATAGACGAAGACATGTCGCTGGAAAGTTTCCTGTATGAAAATCCCGAGCCGGCGGGTGTAGCCGGGATATTCCGGGCGCATCCGGAACTGAACGTATCTGCCGTGGCACGCCGTATGGGTATGAAGCAAAGCCTGCTGGCCGCATACATCGGTGGAAATAAAAAACCGTCGAAGGAACGCGAAAATGAAATTGT
The DNA here is from genome assembly GCA_031273295.1 of Prevotella sp. Classification (GTDB taxonomy): domain Bacteria; phylum Bacteroidota; class Bacteroidia; order Bacteroidales; family Dysgonomonadaceae; genus Dysgonomonas. Next base: position 4,529 of record JAISSD010000305.1, on the reverse strand, counting down.
CGCTGTTGTAAAGCAGATAGGAAAGGAGCTGTCGGAAGTTTACTGAACAGTGCATAGCCGTCAGGCCAAGGCTGAAAACCTTAATCTGACGGCTATGCTCATTCCATTCATATTCTCGTCAGTTTGCTTTTTTATTGTCCCATTGCGGCGTTTGCCATTTTTGTCTGTGTTTTTGTAAACTTCGCCAATTGGGCAGAAGTCAAATCGGAACCGGCATTTTCAAGTTGTTTTGCCAGACTTTCGGCTTTTTTCAATACAGACGAATATTCCGACAAGGCGGACATGTCTCCGGCCTGAGCTTTTTTGAACAATTTTATATATTGGTCTGCAAATTTATCATAATCGCTAAGTACTTTATCCCAGTTGCCGCTGTTTCCGGTTGAAGAATTATCTGTTTCTTTTGATGTAGACGCTTCTATTGCGGCGGTTGCCATTTTTGTCTGTATTTCTGTAAACTTCGCCAATTGAGTGGAAGTCAAATCGGAACCGGCATTTTCAAGTTGTTTTGCCAAACTTTCGGCTTTTGTCAATGCAGACGTATATTCCGACAAGGCGGACATGTCTCCGGCCTGAGCTTTTTTGAACAATTTTATATATTGGTCTGCAAACTTGTCATAATCGCCGAGTATTTTATCCCAGTTACCGCTGTTTCCGGTTGAAGAATCATCTGTTTCTTCTGATGATTTAGACTCTTCTTCTTCGTTGATTCCATTGTTTTCGGTTAAAGGATCATCTGTTTCTTTTGATAACCTGGACAGTTCTTCTTCGTAAATTCTATTAAATTCCTCCTCCTTGTCTCCATATTTTTCCATACAGTATTTTTCAAAATCAGTCAGCTCTTTTTGTTTTTCCGTACTCGAATCCTGTTCTAATTCATACGTGAGTTTTGCCGCTTTTTTTGCATCACTTTCCATCGAATTGCAGGCAGAGAACAGTATTAGAATCGCTACCAAATTAATAAATAAAAAAATCTTTTTCATAATAATATTTGTTGTTTGTCCCCCCCGTTCCAAAAGAAGAGGTTAATAAAAAATAGGGAAAGCGTGGAACTATTGTCCTATTTTATCAAGTATGGCTCTGGAAAAACCTGCGAACTAAAATAAGCAACAGCCCACGCCTATACAGGCTGAGAGCAATTAACTTATTCCCGTTCTAAAATTTTCCAGATTTTAACTTGAGAGAAATAAGTCAAACACTTTCCATGTTTGATTTCCAATATGTCTGCCGGACCTTATGTCCAATCCTGCAAATATAGTTATTTTCAATTTCATATCAAATGTTTAAGCTTTCAAATGGGCTGTCGCTAGTTTATATTGCAAAGTAATGCATGCATAGTGCCATAATACGACGCTATGATAAAATATTATGATTATCTTCGAATCTGTCGGTAATGACGATATCCGGACATTCGGCCTTGACCGGATCGTGTCTCCGGCTGTAACGGATAATCATTTCAGAAAAGACATGGATGTTGATATTGCAGAACGCTTCAGGCGCAGTCATTTTTATATCATGTCGGTTTTTGGAGTACGAAAACCTCGTTTCCACCTAATTCCAATAAACAAAACAAACTCGGTAGCAATGAGTTGCCCCGGACATCCCAACTTCATTACCTCGGTTCGACAGCTATATGGCCGGTCGCACGACATTTTATAAACAAATCTATATCACTTTCTTTTGAATATCTTCTTTTAAATCCGTTAATCTTAGTCGATTATTCGCGATGGCATTTTTTATTATTTTCTTCAATTTTGCTTCAGTAAATCGTTGTAATTTATTTTTTTTGATGTTTTCTATAATATGATATGCCACCATACCCAATGTCCAAAAATCCAACGAAGCCAAATCTCGATGTTTATTCCTTAAATCAAAAACAGGAGTAAGTCCTTCCGTTTCCTCTGTACGTATTTCACATTTAATAAAATATTCATCTTCGAGCATTACTATGTCAATTGTTTCTAAATGATCTTGCCCCGATACTATTGCGAGTACTGCATCTTCGATTTCAGTTTCACTATTAATTAGCCAAACAGACAATGTATTCTGTGTGGTTTTTAAACAATTTGTCATAGCATCAGCAGAAGGGTCTTCTATTATCTTCCCATCGTTAAACCATTTAGCTTTATTGATTTTCCTAACAAGCATATTCCGATTTTAAGTCTGAAATAACTTCATCTAAATATTCTTTTACCCAGTTTGAAGAAACAGAGACATTTTCTAAAATTTTCAAGCTACTTTCTCCTCCCCAACTCTCAAAAGCCCTTATAGCTGTTTCTTGTACAACTTCTTCCTCATGAGATAAGGATGCAAGAGCTATAGTTTCACCTATAGGGTAAATTTCCTCTCTTCCAAATCAAGAAATAACTTGTAAAATACCAATAAGAATTTTGATGTTTTGAAAATTATTGACATATATCCTATTTAACCAATCTTTGGTCGCAATAGCGTTTATTTTCATTTGTTCTTTTACCAAAATATGTGCTTTTGAGGCCATTCCGTATTCAAAATCTTCTTCAAGAATGTTTAAAATAAGCCGGTGAGTGAAATCTTGTTCTAAAATAGATATACGTTTATTATTTACCTCATTTTCAATTGAAGTATTGTTATCCTTTTTTGTATCAATATTTCTCTCGTGTTCTTTTGATGATGATTTATTTGAACCAGTAAGAAATATAAATCTTATTTCATTTCTTTTTCCAGGATAAAATTTGTCTATTCTATTCTCTAAATGAGAAATGAAAGTGTTAGGAATGCTATTTATATTGGTGGATATTTCGGTCATTTTATCTTTTCAATAAGTTCATTCAACAAATCATTATACCATCCATGCACATTACTATAAAAATCAATAATATCCAATTTTTCAAATCTGTTATTTGCATTGTTGGGCACAGTATTAATGTCTAAATTGACAGCTATTCTATCCAAAGGAACAATGCTCTGATTAAAATTCAATTGCCCCGTAAATCTGTTGGCTTCAGTGATATAATTTAAAATTTCGTCATTGCCGTTAATTTTCTTTTCAATGTGGGAAACTGCACGAAAGTTCCATTCAAAAGGTTTATTTTCTTTATATATTCTTGTCGGGTTAAATAATTTTGGATAAATCTCATCAAGCGCTTGGGGGAGCATTTCTTTTAAAATAAGATTGCCTGAAATTGCAAGTCGATTTGCTTTCCATTGATACTTATTTATGATTCTCACAAAAATATCAGATGCTTCGGTAGAAAATTGCTCAATGCTTCCAATATTATTGCCTTTTGCATCTGTCTGATTTTGTGAAATATCAATACGTTCTATGCCAAAATGAATGACCCATTCATTATTAGGAGAATTTAGACTGAATCTGAGCTGTGGTACAGCTATCGCATCTGCATTAAGAGTTGCTAATTCTTGCTGTGTTGTAGGTACGACCCCCTTATCCAAAAATAAATTCATCATCTCTGAAATGTTTTGCGGAGTAGCATCAATACTCGGAGCAAAAATAGATGCTTGGTATCTTATTTTAATATCTATCATGACAATTATCTATATAACAGTATAATACATTCATTTCTTTCTTTCCAAACAACTGTAAAGGTACAAATACCTGGCTATTATCAAGAGCATTTAAATAACAATATCCTCATTCCTTTTCTTCCCGTTTCCCGCAACTATCCTCAAACACAAAATCCAATTGCCGCCGGTCTTCGCATGAAGATTGACAGATCAATACAAAGTTATCGCTCTCAATATCATGAAAGCGGTTTGCCGGAAGGGTTTTGCCTCTGTAGCTCAATATTCCCTCGCCTTCACTTTGGAAATAACGAAAACGGTACCTTGTCCCCTCGTAATACCCTTCGCGTATAATGGAAAATTCAAGGGCTACCGTTTCCCCTTCCTTGAGATTTTCAGGTATTAACAATTACTACAAATATAGTCATTATCAGAGAGATTACAATATGGTTTACGGTATTTTTTTGAAGAACGGGAAAGTTTTTTTCAACGGTTCCGGTTAAAAATTTCGGTGAGTTGATTTTGGGCTTTGCCGCAGGCGTTTGAAGAGAGTTTAATTATACCGTGTCCGGCATGGTTTTGTGCATGGATGGTATATGGTAAAAAACGCATGAGCATATGAATTCCATATATATATAATTTATGCACAAAAGTATGCCGCGTGAAATATAACGCAAAGAACACGAAGCATGTCACAAGGGACACAAGGAAAAAGCGCTCCGTGCCCTTTGTGTTAAAACAACAACTGTTTGAAAAACGACAATTTGAATTGAAAATCGGCGGAGCCAAAATCGACGGAGCCAAAGCGCCCTATTGTAAAAAAACTCATTTTCACCTAATTTTTTAACAAAATAACCTCAATAGCAATGAGTTGCCCCGGACGCTCTAACCTCATTATTTTTCACCTCTATCCTGTTCCACAATCCCGGTTCTTGCGTCGCGAGCCGGAAAGAAACCGGAGTCCTGTTTTGGCGGAAATACGGTATGAAATGGCGGAAATCGGTAACAGATATTTCGAAAAAAATCAGTCTTTT
>JAISSD010000228.1 GCA_031273295.1 Prevotella sp. | reverse complement strand
TATAAAAATGGAATATAACAAGAATATAATGAAAATCCGGAAGAATGCCATGCCACAAAAGAAATACATGCGCAAGAATACGAAAGGCGCTTTAAATTTTATCATCAAACAATTAACAGGAAAAGAGTTGAAAAACAATGAGTTAATTAGGTAATGAGGTTTGGCGTTTGGGGTAACTCACTGCTACCGAGGTTATTTTGTTGGAAAAATCAGGTAGAAATGAGGTTTTTTTACAATAGGATGCATTAAAATAGTCGTTTTTCAAACAGTTGTTGTTTTAACACAAAGCGTATCTCAAAGGACACAAAGCGTATCTCAAAGAACGCTAAATCCATTTAACACAAAGGGCACAAAGTGTAACACAAAGGACACAAAGAATTTCCTTGAAAATCAGGAAGAATGCCACGCCGCAAAATGGTAAATTCTTCATTCTTAATTCCCATACTCCATTCTTCATTCCTAATTCCTAATTAATTGTCTCGCCAAATTCGTAAATAAAATGCATTTTTGGCGAATTATACGATTATATTTCGCCAAATAACATATTATTTCTAGCTTTGTGGCGAAATATAAACGAATATCGTAATGGAAAATAAAATTACAGGACGCATAAAAGAGCAAAAACGCCTGCGGGAACTCTACTGTTCGGGGAAACCTGAATTTGTGGCGATGTATGGCAGACGCAGGGTGGGTAAAACTTTCCTGATCCGTTCGCTTTTCAGCAACGATCTTTTGTTCGATTTGGCGGGGTTGGCTAATGCCTCTACCCGCGAACAACTCGTTAATTTTACCCTGTCGCTTAACCGGGCTTCCGGCGAACAATCAAAACCTGCCAAAAACTGGCTGACGGCGTTTGAACAACTCATCGCGCTGCTCGAAAATTCGTCGAAAGAGCGCAAGCTGATCTTTATTGACGAAATTCCGTGGTTGGACACGCCGCGTTCGGGCTTTATCACTGCGCTGGAGCATTTTTGGAACGGGTGGGCTTGTTCACATCCCGACGTGATGCTTGTGGTGTGCGGCTCGGCTACTTCGTGGATAATGAACAAGCTGATAAACAACCACGGCGGACTGCACAATCGACTTACGGCAAACATTCATTTACAGCCGTTTACCCTTTCAGAGTGTGAACTTTACTTCCGGTCGCGACTGATGGAATACAGCCGCTACGATATTGCCGAGTGTTATATGGCGATGGGCGGGATCCCGTATTATTTGAGTAAAATGGAACGCGGTTTGAGCGTGGCTCAAAACATTGACAATATGTTTTTTGCCGATAATGCGGAATTAAAAAACGAATTTCAAAATCTCTATGCTTCGCTGTTTAAAAATGCCGCCGATTGTATGAAAATCGTGGAAGCGCTAAGCCTGAAAGCCAAAGGGCTTACCCGCCACGAAATAGAAGACGCCACCAAACTCACGAGCGGCGGCGGACTTACCGCTACACTGAAAAATCTTGAATATTGCGGTTTTATCCGTTCCTACAACAGGTTTGGCAAACGCAAATACGAACAGCTTTATCAGTTGCTTGATGCGTACAGCCTGTTCTATTTCAAATATTTATCAAAAAACGAATACAACGACGCCGCTTTTTGGACAAATTCACTCAACACGCCGCAACACAATGCGTGGACAGGCTACGCTTTCGAGATGGTGGCGTTGCAACACGTCGGCGAAATCAAAAAAGCATTGGGTATTTCGGGCATACAGTCGGCTGTTTCGGCATGGCGTAGCGCACAATCGAAACCTGCCGCACAAATCGACCTGATCATCAACCGCAAGGACGGTATTATTGATATTTGCGAGATAAAATTCGCCAAAGAAGAGTTCGTTATCACGGAACGTTACGAAAAGGATCTACGCAACAAGGTTTCCGTGTTCAGAGCCGAAAGCAATACGCGCAAAGCCGTGCACCTGCTGATGCTAACTACTTACGGTTTAGCGAAAAACAAATATTCAGGCATTGTTCAAAAAGAAATTGTGCTGGACGATCTGTTTGCGTAACCCGCAACCGCATCCACATATTTTTTTCGGCAGGGAGACGGGGAGAAAAAAGGCCGGACAGACGAGGTTGGGGGAACCGTATGTGATTCCATTGCTCTACCGAGGTTGTTTCGCTGGAAAAATCAGGTGGAAACGAGGTTTTTTACCATTTTGCGGCCTGGCGTTCTTCTTGATTTTCAAGGAAATTCTTTGTGTCCTTTGTGAAACGCTTTGTGTCCTTTGTGTTAAATGGATTTTCTTGCGGTCAGCGGACCGCCATGCAGTCAATGAAAGGATATATAAAATTAATTCGTATTTGAAATGCCGATAATTATTCAGGCGCAATTTTTCGGCGTTATCAGGAATGAAAAATTAAACACGGCGCAAACCCGAATCCCGTTTTTTTCATCTATGGAATTTTTATCCATAAATGAAACAATTTGATAGAATCAACAGAACGATATGCGATAGAACGGGAAATAGAACAAGTTTGAGCTAGATCAATTTCAAATTCCTGCAACTGTTCGTCATCTTTCCATTCCTCCGGAAGTTCTTTTGCCTTATCTACAATCCATTGATTAATTGTACTATACCAATAAAAAAAATCGTTTGCCTCCATATATCCAAGTAAACTGCTTTTAGATAACCCAAATCCGTGATCACCGGTTTTGAAACGCTGAATACCTCCCGACGGAGAACCGCTATTGAAGAATCCGTAAATATATTCCTTTTCTCTTTCCCCTGTTCCTGTAGGCAGGCGCTTTGCTTCAATCGTATAAAGTTTAACTTTTGAGACGCCTTGCTCTGAAGATATAAAAGCTATATCAACACGTTTTACCGAATTAGCCCCGTATGTATAAAAATCTCTATATTCGGAAACTGCCAGTATGCCTTTGGGATTACTCATCAAACTTCTATTCAATGCCGTTACAAACTCTTGGGAAAATCCACCCTCATCCAATTTTTTTGTTCTTGAGTCAACTTTCAGACTGTAAACAAATTCAGGAACAGCATTTATCAACGCCTTCTCAAATATATTCTCTAATTTTTGACTATAAGCAAGATCAGGAATTCCTGCTGAAAAATTACTTGAAAATGAATCTACCAACATATTACCGATTATTTAAGATGTCAGCAAATACACTATCGGCATCTCTATATGCAATAGAAGCTAACCAATAACGTTTCTGATTTGGTTTAACGAATAACACCTTGTTCGGTGCATAATATTGTATAATACGTGTTGCCGTCAACTCATCATTAATATCAAAATTGATTAAACCGTCTATCCGGGTTATTTCTTTTTCTGTTCGGAATCGAGGCGTCATATCTTTTCTTTCATCATAAGAAAACAAGGCGCCGATTAAATTTTCTTTCTCAAATTGAATAATACTGGTTAATTTAAAGGTATTAACATCGTCGGCATACAATTCATTGATTGCTCTTGAAAATTCATGTCCATAAAACGAAATCTCTTCTTTTATGTCTTCCAATGGTTTCAATGCTTCTGCCGTCTCGGGCCTGCGTATAAAATATTGCGTATATTTCAAAACATCAGTTATTACATTCTTTTCTATGGGAGAAAGATTAAATGATCCTTCAATAACAGGCAGGCGCATAATATCATCTTTTAGAATTGAAGAATTTCTACCTACCAGTATCCTACCACTTGTTATATAAATATATACTTGATATAAAGCTTTGTTATCCTTGAATGAATTATATAAAAAGAGTAAGGGTTTTATCTCCTTGTTTACAGAAACAATTCCAATAATGTCATGTTTGAATGAAAAATTATTCTCCTTGTTCAGAAATACAGGAATTTCTTTTTTTCCAATATTTTCTTTAACAAGGAGATTCGGAAACTCAAAATATTCTTTCGGCGGTATATATATGAATTTTTTACTCGTATCAACGTCTTCCAGTTTTGACAAATCAACAGAATCTTCACCAAATGCATGAGCCGGTAACGATTTGTATTGATACATACAGGTGTCTGTTTTATCCGCTCTTTCCTGATTCCCATATTGAAACCCTTCTTTTGCATCACAATTATTGTTGTACAAATAACTTTCCAACGTTTGGCTATTTGCGACCTTATGATATAAATTCTTTAATCGTCCTCCTCCCAACAGATTCATTTTGAATATATATGGACTCTCATACACTTCATCACGTAAAACAAAGTGTAAATCATATTTATCGATTTCAAAATAGATACGTTCTTTATTCGCTTTTGTCCTTCTAAAAATGGCATGCAAAATATTCCTGTCATGATCAGGCTTTGCATTGGTTACAAATATTGCAGCGGAATCAACATCGACTCCGTCCCAAAGCGCCCCGTTACGGGCTAATGGAGTAAAATCAAATATTTGCTCTATTTGAAATTGTCGAGTTAATATCTTCAAGTAATTTTTTGAATTGGCGCTACCACTGTATAATAGAGGTAAAGATTTCACTATCAAACAAGAAAGACCCTTGTTTTTCAGGAGTGAAAAAGAATCGGACAAGAATTTCAATGCAATCTGGTTTTGGGGTATTTCAACTGCAAAGTCCTCATTTATTTTCCATGTATTCAAGTCGCTATCAATTCCACCTCTAATAAAAGGGGGATTCCCGATAACTACATTAAACTTGAAATTGTCTTCTTTCCTTAACCATTCTTCTTTCCATTCAAAGAAATCTTTACAAAAAACAGTTCGTCCTTCAAGATTGTTAAATTTAAGGTTATCCCATATCTCTTTAGGAGAAAGTTCATCACATAAAGAAATACAAAGACTGAAAATGGATATTTGAACCGCTTTAGGGTCTGAATCTACTCCATAAACAGAATCCAAAAGTTGCATCAGATCTTTTAACTTCGGCTTTTTATAACGATTCTTTTGCCGCCACCATTGAACTAACCGTTTGAAAGCAACAACAAGGAATATAGCCGAACCACAAGCAGGGTCCAGCGCCTTGAAATCGTTCAGGTTTTCAGGAACTTTGTTTACAGGCATGGCCTCATTGATCAGAAGCTTTACCAAGTGTGACGGAGTATAGGCAACTCCATCGTTTTTCTTTTGAACGCTACCGGGAGCTTCCTGTTCTCTTTTCTTGCTTTCTTTTATAATAAATTCTTCATAAAGACGGCTAATTAATTCTACCGGAATATAGTTGAAAGCATAAAGCCGTGAAAAGTTGTCTTCAAATTCAATCAGTTGTTGTCCGGAAACGTTTACATATCCCCTTAGGACTTCAGCCAAATAATCAAATGCATTTTGTTTGCCTTTGAATAACGCCTTTTGTGTATCATCCCATTTGAATATACCTCCATTGAAGTGATTTATATTCAGATCGGCAAAAAAATCAAAAACCAATCCTTTTTTTAGCACATCGCTAAATTGTATTGCACCTCCATATTTTTGAAAGAAACTGGACGGAAAAACGGTGTTGTTATCCTCATCCCTTCGCTCTTCCAAATACTTGACAAGGATACATTGAATAATTAGTTTTTGAACAATTTCCTTGTTATTATCAAGCCCCGATTCTTCAGTGAATTTATCTATTACTTTTCTTAAAAGAGCCGTTAGCCGGCTATATGACGAGTTTTTATAAAAATCAACATTTGAGTTATCCCAATAAGTTCCTGATTTCAGTTTTTGAGCAAAGTATTCATTGTATATTTTATGACCTTTGGCCATATCTCTCAAATTTTCAACCAGATACACCGGCTCAAAAACATTTTTGCGAGGCTCTTCAACAGGCTTGGTTGTATCCAATATCTTTATTTCTGTCTTTGAAAAGATACAGACCAAAGGTACTGTACCTCCTGTCCAGACTTTTCTGTGAATATCTGTCAAACAGTTTGGCTCAGCAAGTTCTAAACCGGTTTGATCATAAATATAGATCTGTGGAATGTACTCGTCTTTACAAATACCTTTCTTGAAAAATACAGCATCCGCATGATATAATTCCGCCTGTTCCAGTTGAAACCAAATAGATGGTTCACGGGCGTAAAGATCCTTATCCTTGACAAAATAGAACAATTTACCTTTGTCTGACTCTAAACCGAGTTGAGCCAAACCTTCGTTCAGGATATTTGCTTCCGTCTTGTTTTTATATGATTCAACCATGATAAAACAAAGAAATTAAATTCATTCTCTACTTCTACTGTATTCAATTGATATTCCAGACGTTGTTTAGTCATCACTTAATTCGTTTCCCGTTCGATATTTTATATCATAGTTGATAATAAAATGTCCGTTTTCAACTTCACGCCTGAAGCCGGATGCAAGATAATAAAAAAGCAACAGAAACAACACATTTTCCACTCTTTTTGCCTGTTACTTTTTGCCTTCACTGAGACATGAGAAACAAACAATTAATTAATTAAGAATTAAGAATGAAGAATTAAGAATTAAGAATAAAAAAATGAGGAATGAGGAATGAAGAATGAAGAATGGAGAAATTAATTAAGAATTAAGAATGAAGAATGAAGAATAAAAAAATGAGGAATGAAGAATGGAGAATGGGAATTAAGAATGAAGAATTAAGAATGAGGAATTAATAATTTACCATTTTGCGGCGTAGCGTCCTTCCTGATTTTCAAGGAAATTCTTTGTGTCCTTTGTGTTACACTTTGCGTCCTTTGTGATACGCTTTGTGTTAAATGGGTTTTCTTGCGGTCAGCGGACCGCCATGCAGTCAATGAAAGGATATATAAAATTAAATCGTATTTGAAATGCCGATAATTATTCGGGCGCAATTTTTCGGCGTTATCAGGAATGAAAAATTAAACACGGCGCAAACCCGAATCCCGTTTTTTCGATTTTCAAGAAGATCATGGCGTTGATTTCGGAATGACATGCGCCGGTTTGGGTGAACACACAGGTTCACCCAAACCGGCGCCTTTTACAAAACTGTCATGACATGTATAAAAAATTTCGACCGCAGGGAGAAACCTCTCCAAAGCAAGAATTTATTTAATTCTCGAAATTCAGCTCCCCGTCCTTCATATTTATTACGATAGATTTACTCTTGTCCACTGTTCCCGCAAGCAGTTGTTTTGATAATGTATCCAATACAGCCCTCTGGATAACACGTTTTACCGGACGTGCGCCGAATTCGGGGTCATAGCCTGTTTGTGCAATCCAGGCAATGGCTTCTTCCGTGAACTCGAGTTTCACACCGTTGTCTTTCAGCATTTTCACTACGCCGTTGAGCTGCAAGCGAACTACCTGTTCTATTTCTTTTAGATTCAGCGGATCAAACATGGCTGTTTCGTCGATACGGTTCAGGAATTCGGGACGCATATTCACTTTCAGCATATCCAATACTTCCTTCTTTGTTTTCTCCACCACTTCGTCGCGATTCTTCGGAGTGATTCCCGCAAAATTTTCGCGAATAAGAGAAGAACCCATATTGGACGTCATGATGATGATCGTATTCTTGAAATTCACAACACGGCCTTTGTTATCGGTCAATCGTCCGTCGTCCAATACTTGTAGCAATATATTGAAGACGTCAGGGTGCGCTTTTTCTATTTCGTCAAACAACACGACCGAATAGGGTTTACGCCGTATGGCTTCGGTCAATTGTCCGCCTTCATCATAACCTACATATCCCGGAGGCGCCCCGATAAGGCGGGTTGCACTGAATTTCTCCTGATATTCGCTCATGTCGATGCGGGTCATCATATTTTCGTCATCGAACAAAAATTCGGCGAGGGCTTTTGCCAGTTCGGTTTTCCCTACCCCTGTGGTGCCAAGGAATATAAATGAACCGATGGGGCGTTTAGGGTCTTGCAATCCGGCACGGCTGCGGCGGATCGCATTCGATACGGCGTAGATTGCTTCGTCTTGCCCTACGATACGTTTATGTAACTCGTCTTCGAGATTAAGGAGTTTATCCCGTTCGCTTTGCAGCATCTTGTTCACCGGAATGCCTGTCCAGCGCGAAACTATATCGGCAATATCATACGAGTCCACTTCCTCTTTCACCATAGCCTGGCCGCCTTGCATCTCGCGTAACCGGGCCTGCGACCGTTCTATGCCTGTTTCCAGATCTTTGAGTTTGCCATAGCGCAATTCCGCAACTTTCCCATAATCGCCTTCCCGTTCCGCTTTGTCCGCCTCGAATTTGGCGTTTTCTATTTCAATTTTATTCTGCTGAATGCTGTTGATAACTTCCCGTTCCGATTGCCATTTGGCTTTCAGGTCTTTTTCTTCCTCTTTCAGCCTGCTTATCTCTTTCGACAGGTCTTCCTCTTTCTTCTTGTCGTTTTCGCGACGGATAGCTTCACGCTCGATTTCCAATTGTTTGATGCGGCGGCTTTTTTCATCCAGCTCTTCCGGTACCGAATCAACTTCCATACGTAATTTAGCGGCGGCTTCGTCCATCAGGTCGATAGCCTTGTCCGGCAAGAAGCGGTCCGAAATGTAGCGGTTAGACAATTGTACGGCGGCAATAATAGCTTCGTCTTTGATGCGGACTTTGTGATGATTCTCGTATTTTTCTTTCAATCCGCGAAGAATGGAAATTGCGTCCGCTTCGCTCGGCTCGTCTACCGCTACAGTTTGGAAACGCCGTTCAAGCGCCTTGTCTTTTTCGAAATACTTTTGATACTCGTCAAGGGTTGTCGCTCCTATCGAACGTAACTCGCCCCGTGCCAAAGCGGGTTTCAGTATGTTGGCCGCATCCATGGCGCCTTCGCTTTTTCCCGCGCCGACAAGCGTGTGTATCTCGTCAATGAACAGGATGATCTCGCCTTCCGACTTTGTTACTTCATTTACTACGGATTTCAAACGCTCTTCAAACTCGCCCTTGTATTTTGCCCCTGCAATCAAGGCTCCCATATCCAGCGAATAGATCTGTTTACTTTTCAGATTTTCAGGCACGTCCCCGCGAATGATACGATGCGCCAATCCTTCGGCAATAGCGGTTTTGCCTGTTCCGGGTTCGCCTATCAATATCGGGTTGTTCTTTGTACGGCGGCTAAGTATTTGCAGTACGCGGCGTATTTCGTCATCGCGACCGATAACGGGGTCAAGCTTACCGTCTTTAGCCCTTTGAATCAGGTTTATCGCATATTTTTCAAGCGCCTGGTAAGTATCTTCGGCAGTCTGGCTGGTCACATTGCCGCCTTTTCGCAGTTCATTGATTGCCGATTGCAACTCTTTTTCAGACACGCCGGCATCTTTCAGCATTTGTGCGGCCGAACTCTTACCCGATAATATTCCTAACAGGATATGTTCAAGAGAAACATACCGGTCTCCCATTTTCCGGGCATATTCCGTAGCTTTATCCAGGGCGGCATTGCTTTCACGGCTGAGGAAAGCGTCCCCGCCTCCCGATACTTTCGGATAAAAATCAATTTCCTTGTTCAGTACGTTTATCAAGTGTCCGGGATTAACGCCCATTTTTTGGAAAAGGAAATTCATCACATTCTCGCCTGTCTGAATCACTCCCAAAAGGATATGGGCAGGCTCGATAGACTGCCGGCCCTTTTCTCTTGTAATCTCAATCGCTTTTTGTATGGCTTCCTGAGATTTGATCGTGTAATTATTGAAATTCATATCTTTAATACTTTTTTTGTTTGCTTGTATTTTACATAACTACCCTTTACTTGTTCCGCTTCAAAATATTTGCCAGATTGTTGTTTTTGACAAAATGTCAGATTCTATTCCATGTGCAAGTTATGCAAGCGTCAATTCACAGGCGACCATAATTTAAGGAATTGTTATGAATTAAATTTACTGTTATAATTTTTTTAATACATTATAAAACAGATATTTACAATATGACAATCGCCATACTATTTAGCAACAGTTCCTTACCGCCCCAAAACGGGTGATTTTTTAAACAAACATCAATACAAAAATCCGAACAGCCAAAGCGGAATTTTATTGGCAAAGCCCGTTTCCGTATCGTCGGCAGCGATATACGAATTTTCGATATTTTTTATTTGAGAATTTGATTTGTTCCTGCCGCCGATTTCAAAAACGAACTTTCGGTC
>JAISSD010000205.1 GCA_031273295.1 Prevotella sp. | reverse complement strand
TTTAGCGAGTTGTACAGGTGAACCTCTTCGAGAGTGAATGTTGTTGACGGCGTCAGTCCCAAACCTGTTTCCGTACCGTCATCCGTATCTTCGGGGAAGTTGACGCCAACATCTATCCTGGCCACACTGCGCAGCATGGAGACAGGCGGAGTATTGGTCTCTCCCAGAGAGACTGTACCGGGAATCATTCCCCACATCGGCAACGGAGTGAAATCCGTATCGTTAGTTTTAGCCACATTCCACTTTCCCGGAGAATCAAACGTCATGGACTGCATGGCTTTTGCCACAGTTGCAGGAGAGAGGGTTGGGGGAGAGGAGGTAAAGGCGTCCACAACATCCTGAACCGCATCGTGCGCGTTGGCGACAACCATTACATAAGAGTTCCTGTATCCGGCGCTCCGCAAGTCCACGTCGAATGTCTTTTTGTTGCTGTCGTTGCCGTCCGTGGCAATGGACTGTCCCACCGCATGACACAGGAATGTGTTGTCGGAGGCATTGAAAACCAGCACGTCGACAGTCGATACATGGGTTTCGTCAGCAGTACTTAGAGCGTAAGTAGGCGCCGGGGCAAGTCCCGGAACAGTGATTTGCATGCGAATATAACCTTCCGGCACAGGAGGCAGGGCGTCAGGCCGGAACTCTTCGTCCGTGTTTTTGCACGAACCCGGACAAAGAAACAAAGCGGTAACTAATCCGTATAACATTACAGGTTTCATAAATATATAATTTTTATATATAAAATAATATTCAAAAAACTGTAACAGGAAAGCGAGCGCTGCAAAGCGTCACAAAAGTATACAATTAAAGCGGAAAGAAAAAATTTATTGTTTTATTTTTTTGTTAGGGCTACAAAAGAGCCTACCGGAGTGTCTTTGACTGGTCGAACGTCAGTTTGACCGGTCTGATTTTTTGTGGTTTTCTTTCCATTTTCTTTTTCTTTGCGGCCTTTGTGATACGCTTTGCATCCTTTGTGTCAAATGAATTTGGCCGTTCTTTTTTCCTGCAGTGCGACAACTGGAATTGAATTATTTTTATATATGCAATATTGGCGCATTCGTTTTTATTGTCTTACCTTTGCCGCGGCATTTCTAACGTTATGTAATTTCATGGATTGGTTAACGGAAATCGTTTTCGAACCCTCGTCGGTTCAGTCTATTATAGTTATTTCGGTCGTTTCGGCTCTTGGGTTGCAGTTAGGCAAGTTAAAACTGTTCAACATCTCGCTGGGTATCACTTTTGTGTTTTTTGCCGGCATTGTTCTCGGCCATTTCGGCCTTGACCTGAATAAGGACATGCTTGGTTTTGCCCAGAACTTCGGGCTTATACTGTTTATCTATGCCTTGGGATTACAAGTCGGTCCCGGCTTCTTCTCCTCGTTGCGCAAAAGCGGACTGCGCTTGAATATGCTGGCTTTGGGGGTTGTCTTTCTCGGACTGATAATGGCCCTTGTATTCAGCATGGCAAGCGATATTTCATTACCCAATATGGTGGGAATCCTCTGCGGAGCCGCTACAAATACTCCGGCTTTGGGCGCCGCGCAACAGGCAATGAAGCAAATAAGCGGCGGAGACACGAAAGCCGTCGCCGATATGGCGTTGGCTACGGCAGTGGCATATCCGCTGGGGGTGGTAGGCGTGATACTGGCTATCATGTTCATGAAGAAAGTATTTGCACCTAAAGACGCATATGCAATGTCCGGCGAGAAGAAAGACCATAACACGTATGTGGGCGAGTTTCACGTTACCAATCCCGCGATTGAAGGAAAGACAATTCGCGACGTTATGAAATTGTCGCCGAAGCGTTTTGTCATCTCGCGCATCTGGCGTGAAGGAAAGGTCACTATCCCAACCTCCGAAAGCGTATTGCGGTACGACGACCACCTGTTGCTCATCTCTGTCAAGTCGGATGTGGAACATATCAAAGTATTGTTTGGCGAGCAGGAAAACGTAGACTGGAACAGGGAGGATATCGACTGGAACCATATTGACAACAGCCAGCTTGTATCCCGCCGCATCATCGTTACACGCGGCAAGGTAAATGGCGTAAAGCTGGGGACTTTAAGGCTCAGGAATAGCTATGGTATAAACATCACCCGTATCAACCGTGCCGGGATAGACTTGCTGGCGTCTCCGGATTTATCCTTGCAGATGGGCGACAAGCTGACGGTTGTGGGAGAAAAAGTTTCCATCGACAATGTGGCGAAGATACTCGGCGACGAAGAAAAGCGTCTGGACCATCCAAATCTTATAGCTATTTTTGCCGGTATTGCATTGGGACTTGTACTGGGTGCATTGCCTTTGCCTTTTCCGGGAATGACTTTTCCCGTGAAATTGGGAATCGCCGGAGGGCCTGTCATTGTGGGGATATTGATGGGCGCATTTGGCCCACGCTTCCGCTTCGCGACATATACGACCCAAAGCGCAAACCTGCTGATGCGCCAGTTCGGGCTTACCCTGTATCTGGCCTGTTTGGGTATCAGCGCGGGCGAACATTTCTTTGATACTGTATTCCGGACAGAAGGGCTGGTGTGGATAGGTTTTGGCTTTACGCTGACTGTCGCGCCTGTGATTGTTGTCGCCCTGTTTGCCATGAAGATATTCGGGATCAACTATGCCAAATGTGCGGGCATGCTTTGCGGCAGCATGGCGAATCCCATGGCCCTCAATTATGTGAACTCGGTAATGGAAGATGACGAGCCTTCCGTCGCTTATGCCACGGTTTATCCTGTATCCATGTTTGCGAGAATAGTCTTTACCCAGATGTTGTTGATGTTTTTTATATAGTTACAGATCTTTCCTCAATGTGAAGAAGAATTCCAAGCCTCCTCCCGCGCGGTTCTTCACCTGAATTTCACCTTTGTGAAACAATATGGCATTCCTGACAATGGAAAGTCCCAGTCCCGAACCGCCAGTATCGCGCGTCCGGCCTTCATTGACGCGGTAGAAACGTTCAAAAAGTCTTGCAAGATGTTGTTCTTCAACGCCTTTTCCCGTATCGCAATAACTGAAATACAGATACTCGCCGTCTTCCATGTAGTTATTTATATTAATATCCATGTGTTGTCCGGCATAGCTGATAGAGTTGTCTATCAGATTTCGAAAAACAGAGTAAAGCAGGGTATAGTTGCCGTTTATCGTCAGGTCGTCTTTAATCGAGACGTTCAGCTTTATATCGTTTGCGGCCAGTCTGTCGGCCAGATCGATTCTAGCATCATTCACCAGTTGCGCCGGATTGACTTTTTCGAGTTTAAACCGGGATGGCGCCTCTTCTATCTTGCTGATAAGGCTAACGTCCTCTATCAGATTCGACAGGCGGATAGTCTGCTGATAGGCGCGGTGAATAAACTGGGCCTGTTTGTCCGCTTCCGGTTTTTGGGTTTCCAGGGTTTCCAGATAGCCGCGCAAGCTTGTGACGGGCGTTCTCAGTTCGTGGGCGATATTGGCTGTCATCTCCTGTTTCAGCAGGCGCGTCTTTTCGGTACGGGTAATGTCCTTTATTGTAATTTCGAAGCTATCGTCTTCGAATACAATTGTTTGAATAGAGAAAGCCTTCCCGTTTTTCTTTAACTGGAAAGTATGGAAATTCTCATTTTCCTTCCGTTTACAGATAAATCCGATAGCCGGATCGAATACTTTTTCCCTGATAATAGCTTCCAGATTGAAAACAGGCTGGTCTACAATAAAGTTGAAGTACCGGAAAAAATGAGTATTGGCATATATCTTCTTGAATTCCTTGTCGAAGATGCAGATGCCTTCGTGCGAAAACTGGAAGTGCCGGATAAGCTTTTCGCGTTCAATTTCTATTTCATGTTTGCTTTTTTCTTTTTGCTTGAGTATTGCAACCAGCTGGCTGCCAATATCCCCAAGTTCATCGTCGGGAAATTCGATTTTTCCGGTCAACGGTTCGTCGTCTTTTATCTTTGTCGTCAATGTTTTGAGCTGCGAGATGGATTTGCCGAATCTGCCGGCCGCATAATTCAGCAGTATCAGCACAACGAGGAACATTCCCGTCACAATGTATATAAAGAAATTGTCCGCTTTGAGCAGGCTTTTGGTCTCTATGGTGTATGGTAATGCCACGCGCACATAATATCCTTTGTAATGTTTGGCATAGTACAGATATTCCTGGTTGGTGGAAGCTGACCTGCGGATATTGGATCCGGTATTCCGGTACAGCGCATTGCGTATTTCGGGTCGATTCAGGTGGTTGTCCAGTTTGTCGATATCCTGCACATCTTTGTCGAAAGTGACTTTTCCATCTTCGTTGATGATGCTGATGCGGATATCGGGAGGCAGTACGGCGGCCGGATTCCGGATAGAAGCTATGCCGCTGTCCGGCAGTTGCTGTTGCTGTATGTATGCGTGTATCATTTCCGCATAGTTGTCGAGCCTGTCTTCCAGCGCTTTCGTGCGTTGCGCTTTCTCCTCCTTTTGTTCGAATACGATGATACACAGGGTAAACAAGGCGAAAATGATGAAAAAACAGAAAAATATCCGTTGCTTATAGCTTGGTTTCATAATTTTATCGGTTACGGGTTACAAACGTAAGGGATCTTCAGTCTATGGCTCATGGCTGTTTGTTTTGCAAGTTAAATGTATATCCGTATCCTGTACGGTTGACGATACAATCGCCATAATCGCCTATCTTTTTTCTAAGGCGTGCGATATGTACATCCACGGTTCTCTCCAATACGACTCCGTCATCTTTCCATGCCTTGTCCAATATATCGGCTCGGGAAAAAATGCGGCCTGTGTTTCGTACAAGCAAAACCAGTATGTTAAACTCGGTCTTGGTAAGTTCCACGGTTTCCCTGTCGACGGTAACGGTCCTGGTATCAAGATCTATTTTCAGATCGTTTACAGCCAGTATGTTTTTTTGCGCCGAATTGTTCCGGCTTTCCGTTCTTTTCAATACGCTCCTGACACGGGCAACCACTTCTTTTATCGAAAAGGGTTTGGATATATAATCGTCTCCTCCGATGGAGAAACCGGTCAGCATGTCATTCTCGGTATCTTTTGCGGTTAGGAAAATTATAGGGATATCATTGTCTTCTTTTCTGAGCCGGTCGGCAAATTTGAAGCCGGAAATACCACCCATCATCACATCCAGCAATATCAGCCGATGCTCCGGGCCAAGCATTTTGGCAGCCTGTTCTGCCGATTCGGCAAGGTCTATGTCGTATCCTTCGTTACGGAGGTTGAATTGCAGGATTTCCCGGATATCCGGCTCGTCGTCCACAATCAAAATGGATGTGCTGCTATTGTTTGTTTCCATGCCTGACGTCTTTTCCTTCGGTTAAATAAATGGCGGCTTCGGCTATATTTGTAGCGCTGTCGCCAATCCGTTCAAGGTTGTGCGATATGGAGTTTACATTTATCATATTCTGTATTTCTTTTTTACTCAACTTTTTGTCGGCAAAAGTTTCCTGCAAAGATACGCTTGTTTGATGATATAATTCATCGACTTTGTCATCATCTTCGATTACTTGATAAGCGATATGACTGTCTTCGTTCGAAAAAGAGAATATGGCGTTTCGCAGCATTTCGCCGGTATATTGCACCATCTTGCCGATGATCTTCCTTATTTCGTCAAAATGCGGATCCGACAAATCGATCTTTCTCAAAAAGTGAATGATATTCAGAAGCATGTCTCCTATGCGCTCCAGATTTGTAGTCAGATCCTGATAGGTTATGATCTTTCTCAAATCGGCGGCGACAGGATTGAACTGGAATATGGTGAATACAACCTCTTCGCGTATCTTTATCTCCAGCCTGTCCAGTATTATTTCATTCGCTTCGGCTTCTTCGTAAAGAGATTCAATCGTATTGTCATTGAGCAGCCTGGTTGTTATCTGCATTTGTATCATGGCTGTTTTGGACAGCAGTTCGAAATCGTGGAGAAGAAGTTCCAGTTGTTTGGCTTTTATATTTGTTGTCATGTTTTTTGAGTTTTTTAGTCGTTGGCTTTCAGCCGTCGGCGTTTTGTATTAATATCTGTTATCCGCTTGTCAGCCGGAGGATTTATCAACTGAAGACCCCCGTCAGATAATCTTCCGTGCGTTTATCTTTCGGTTTGGTAAACATTTGTTTGGTTGTTCCGTATTCTACAAGTTCGCCCAGATACATGAACATCGAATTGTCGGACAAGCGCGCCGCCTGCGACATGTTATGCGTAACAATCACAATTGTATATTCTTTCTTCAGTTCAAATATCAATTCCTCCACCCTGTTGGTCGAGATTGGGTCCAAGGCGGAAGTAGGCTCGTCCATCAGGAGCAATTCGGGTTTCAGCGCCAATGCGCGGGCGATACACAGACGTTGCTGCTGTCCTCCCGAAAGGAATGTTCCTTTTTTTGTCATCGAATCTTTCACTTCGTCCCAGAGGGCAACGCTGCGGAGGCTGTTTTCCACGACTTCATCCCGTTCTGTTCTGTTCAATTTGATATTGTTGAGCTTGTAGCCTGCGATCACATTATCATAGATGCTCATCGTAGGGAAAGGGTTAGGCCGCTGGAATACCATGCCGGCAAGGCGGCGCACCTTCATGGGGTTCATATCGAATATATTCTTTCCTTTAAGGAGTATTTCCCCTGTCGTTTCTATGTCGGGATACAATTCGTGCATGCGGTTTATGGCGCGCAGAAGCGTACTTTTGCCACATCCCGACGGGCCCATAACAGCCGTGACCGTATTTTCCTTGATATTGGCGTTAACCGTCTCCACGGCGTTTTTGCCGGGAGCATAGGATACGGATACATCCTTGAGCTCCAGAATATATTGTTCGTTCAAATTTACTGTATTTTCCATTTTTTAGCTATATTTTTTGCAAAAAGATTAATGCCCAATACAAACAGGAGGAGCAGCAAGGAAGAGGACCATACCAGATTTGCCAGATTGGGATCGTTATAAAATTCCCATATCAGCAAAGATATGGCGCTTGTCGGACTGGTGGCGTCCCAGTTCACTGTGGATGCGCCCAACGCTGTAACCAGCAGAGGCGCCGTTTCACCCATCACCCGCGATATGGCAAGCAGAGAACCGGTAAACAGTCCGCTGAACGCCGAAGGCAGCAATACCCGCAATACAACGGTTGTGTATGAGCCGCCTAATGCCAGCCCCGCTTCCTTTAGCGGCGCCGGAAGCATTTTTATACTTTCTTCGGTGGAACGTATTATCATGGGCAGCATCATTATGGTAAGGGCTATACTGCCTGCCAGAGCCGAATAACCCGACATGGGGATCACCACCCATATATAGACCACGACCCCGATAACTATTGACGGTATTCCCTGCAACAGGTCACTGAGGCTTCGCACAAAATTTGCCATCCGTTTCTTCCGGTTTTCGGCAAGGTAGGTACCTGCCATGATTCCGACAGGGATAGCTATTATAATGGCGATAGCAAGAATAAGAAGCGTGCCTGTGATACCGTTCAGTATACCGCCCGGTACGGGACTGTCGCTGATGCGGGCAAGCATGGCTTCCATCGAGGTCGGCGCTATTTCTGTAAACAGACTTGGATTGAACTGTTTATATCCTTTTTTTATTAGTTCCCAAAGGATAAGAAAAAGAGGGATCATTGCGATGGCCGACAATGTACAAACGACAAAAAAGAATATCTTGCTCTTTGTAAGCCTGTACTTGGCTGTGGATACCGGTTTTCTTTTCATTTATTTACCATTTTCATGATATACTTGGCTACGAAATTGATACATGCCGTTATCAGGAACAGCAATAATCCGATAGCCATCAACGAGCTTGATTTCAATCCGCCGGCTTCGCCGAATTGATTGGCAATGATACTGGCCATGGAATTTCCCGTGTCGGAGAGGCTTGCCGGTATATTGTTCGTATTGCCTATCAGCATGGTTACAGCCATTGTTTCTCCCAATGCGCGCCCGAAAGCCAATACATAGGCCGCGAATATGCCCGAGCCTGCAACAGGCAGATTTACCGAAGCGATTACTTCCAGATTGGTAGCTCCGAGGCTGTATGCCCCTTCTTTCAACTCGTTTGGAACCATCGCAATAAATTCGGCGCTGAGCGACGAGGCGAAAGGGATGATCATAATTGCCAGAACTATGGACGACAGCAATATGCCGAAGCCTTGGGCGCTGACTCCCATATCGATTAAAACAGGGCGCAGGGTGTAAAAGCCCCACAATCCATATACTATCGACGGTATTCCCGCAAGCAGATCCACGACGGAACTTACTATTGTCGATATTTTTTTGTTCCTGAAATATTCTCCGTTAAACAACGCCACCGACAAAGAGAAAGGAATACAGAATAGCAGGGCCAATATAGACGTCATCATCGTGCCTGCGATGAAAGGTAAGGCGCCGTATACGTCATTTCTTGAATCCCATTCGGTAGAAACGACAAAGCCTGCTCCAAATTCGGAGAAAGCCCCGATGCTCTTGCTTACCAGCCCGTATATGATTCCCGCCGTGAGTAATATGATCAGGCAGGCGGCAAAGAACAATACGGCTTTAAATATTTTATCTTTCATCTTCCAATTTTCATTTAATATAAGGATTGCAGCTCCCTGTATCTCCCGAAGGAGGCTTTGACAAGCCCGATGTACGGGTTTCCGGTTTCGGAAAACATGTCGTTCCCGGTTATTAGCGGGCGCTGTGTTTTGCAACAGACAATTGGTAGGACTCTATTTTCTTTCCCTCATAAGTCATTGATCCTGTGAGGTGTTTCGTTTTTTCAACAGCCACCCGGGAAAGCGGGGCATAGTGCGTTTTGGTTGCTATGGCCTGCCCTTCTTCGCTGATGATATAATTGAGTAAACCGACTAGCGCTTTCGCCTGAACTTCGGACCTTGCGTTGTAATTCTGTTCCCTGTATGCGATTATCCATGTGAATGTGCTGACGGGGTAAGCCTCGGGGTTGGGCGAATTAGTGATAACTACGCGCGTATCGTCCGGTATGTCTACATTCGCGGAAGCCGAGATGCTTTTGCTGTTGGCCGCTATAAAGTTACCTGCGCTATTTTGCAACAATGCGGAAGGCATATTCAGCGCCAGCGCATATTCGGAGCCTATGTATCCGATTGCGCCTTCCGTTTCGACGATGACGCCGGCTACGCCCGGATTACCTTTGGCGGCGATACCTGCGGGGAATTTCAACGATTTGCCTTCGCCTATTTCCGTTCTCCAAGGCTCGTTTACTTTCGACATATATTCCGAGAATACGGCTGTGGTTCCGCTGCCGTCCGAGCGGTAAACGGGAATGATTCCTTTGTCGGGCAAGTTTAACCCGGGGTTCAGTTCCCTGATTTCAGCGTCATTCCATTTGCTAATCTTCCCCCTGTAAATACCGGATATAATATCGGCTGTCAGTTTCAGGTTTTCCACGTCTTTTAGGTTATAGGATAATACGACTGCGCCCATACATGCGGGGATGTGAACCACGTCTGCTCCCATGTCTTTCAGTTCGGTATCCGACAGGAATACGTCCGTTGCTCCGAAATCCACTGTCTGGTCTTTCAGGCTGCGGATACCGCCGCCGCTACCGATGGCTCCGTATGTGACCGGACTTCCGATTTTTGCATACTCCTTAAACACAATATTATAGAATGGCGCGGGGAATGTGGCTCCGGCTCCTGACAGCGCCGACTCTTTCTTTCCGCACGAGCCAAGCGCGACGGCTAATGCGGCTAATGTGAACAGTAATACTTTTTTCATTTCTTTTTTACTTTTAAATTCTGATGCAATATTATGGAGTAATTGCAACAAAGAGTTTAAGGAACTGTTACGAAGCTGTTAAGATTAAAACATGAGAACACAACAATTTATAACAGCATATGCCGGGAAGATTGAGTTTTGCGGCGTTCTATCCTGTACCATCGCCCGGTAGAACTGAACATGAATCTCTGCTCACTTATCCTGGGGATGCGTCCATGCAATTAGAGGTTATTTAAATTAAGAATTAAGAATCAAGAATTAAGAATTAAGAATGGGAATTAAGAATTAAGAATTAAGAATGAAGAATTGAGAATGAAGAATGGGAATTAAGAATTGAGAATTAAGAATTAAGAATGGGAATTAAGAATGAAAAATTAAGAATTGAGAATGAAAACAAAATTATGGAAAACTGCACCGGCGACCCTTATCCATATTTTTCTTCAGGTCGCTTATAACTCATACATCTTTGATTTTCAACTGCGAAGGTATTGCTTTTTTTATATGGCAATACCTTCACAGGTTTTTTTAGACTTCACACAGCCTCTTTAAATGGAAGAAAAAAATAAAACGTTTTATTTTTTAATTGGGGGTTAATAGTTAACAGGTAGACAGGGTAGGGGATACAAGTAAATTCTCCCCGTATCAAGGGATTTCATTGCAATCAAATCCGAAAAGACGGGGGCAGACAGGTTTGGATTGTGCGTTTGGCGGCAAATTCTTCCTTTCAGTCGGAATGACCTGCGTCGGTTTGAGCAGATGTTTCAGCTTCCTCATTTTCTTTAAATTCTTTAAATTGCCTCGCCGTCAAGCCTGAAAGGACGCGGGCAGACAGGCTGGGATTGTGCGTTTGACGGCAAATTCTTCCTTTCAGTCGGAATGACGTGCGTCGGTTTGGGCGGATGTTTCAGCTTCCTCATTTTCCTTAAACTCTTTAAACTCCTTAATTTCCTTAAATTGCCTTGAAAAGAAGATCAGACAGGTTTGGATGACGTCACAGGCATAAAAAAACACCCTCTTTGTTCAATTTTCATCCGGGATTCCGGCAATTGAATATAAAAAGGCGGAAATCTGCAACGGCTTATCCAACCGGATTCAATATATTTGTTGGGTAAATTATATATAAAATTCATTGACAAAATTCAGACTTATGAAAAAATCTATTCTTTCAGTAATCCTGATTGCTTCCGGATTGTTGTCCGGTTGTAGCAGTGAAGAGAGCGTCTCCAGGCCGGAGATAATTGGACAGACCGGTACTTTGACTTTCAGTTTTCCCGCTCCGCGCCGAAGCGTGACTTATGCCGATGGAACCCCGGACGATTCCGGTCCTCTGGCTGCAACGGAAGACGAGGCGGAAATAAATGATGTTAGTATTTACATGTTTGAGGATGAAACCGGCGGATTGCTGGTGGCAAAGAAAACGGCGTCCGGGGATGAAATCACCGGCCGCTCGGTCACATTCGATGTAAACGATTTTATTACCAATGGCGCCAACTATGTGTTTTATGCCGTCGCCAACGTAAGTGCCAACATTACCGACGATTTTGTTGTTGGCAGTACCACACTCAATTACTTTACCTCTGCTGTTGCAACCGCAACCGGTACTGATCCAAATCAAGGCCGTAACATGTTGATGGCCGGCTTTGTATCGATAGGCAATCTGTCTGCGCAGACCGATCCTGTCCAGACGATTAACCTGCGTCACCGCGTTGCGCGTTTCGACATCGACAACCTGACTGCTGATGACGATCCGGCCAACGACAACATGGAACCGGGCAGTGGCGGCAATGTTGCCGAAACCTTCTTTGAAATAACAAAGATTCATGTAAAGAATACCCTGTCATCGGGTTATCTCACGGAGGAAAATAACGGTCAGGAGCGTCCGGATCCTGCGGCCAAAGTATCCCTGACAGGCGACGATGCGATCGTTGTATCCGGTTTGGACAACATAAACAACGGCCTTGTTAAAAGCGCGTTCTATCTTTGGCCCGGAGAACT
>JAISSD010000176.1 GCA_031273295.1 Prevotella sp. | reverse complement strand
GCAGGCGGAGTACTGCCGGCTGAAAGCCGTATGCGTGATTCATCTGTTTGCAAACGGGCGGTTGGCCGACTCGCTGATCACGATAGCCTTGGATTATTGCCGGCAAACGAATGATACCTCGTTGTTGGAGAAAACCTTATTCGCATCGGGGCATATCTATTTGGGAATGGGAAAACCGGATAAGGCCGTCAAGCAATACCTCGAATTAAGTACCTTTCCTCCAACAGGCCAAAAATGGAGGCAGGTGCAATGCCTGTATCTGATATCCAAGTGTTACATGGATATGAAAGCGTATGAAAAGGCGTTGTTTTATTCTAAGGAGATGTTGTCGTATACCGATGAGGGAAATCCTGAAGACGCCCTGTTTGAGAACAGGTATGTTGCCTCCATCTATATGGAAATGAACAGAAAGGATTCAGCCCTCACCTATTACCACAGCGCCTTGCGCGAGGCTATGAAACTGGAAGATCCCAACAGGTATACCAGCCATTTGTTTAGCGAGATGGCTCTTTTATACGCTTCGCGTAAGGAGTATGAAAAAGCGGTCGAGTACATCCGGTTGAGTATGCAACACCGGGCAAGTAGAAAAGACATTCCCCTCTTTAACCTGATCAAGGCAAAAGTCCATTTTGCCATGAATGAAAGGGATTCGGCCCGGATATATCTGATTCG
This sequence comes from Prevotella sp., assembly GCA_031273295.1. Classification (GTDB taxonomy): domain Bacteria; phylum Bacteroidota; class Bacteroidia; order Bacteroidales; family Dysgonomonadaceae; genus Dysgonomonas. The sequence continues at coordinate 2,350 of JAISSD010000176.1, read as the reverse complement.
CTCCATCGAATCGTCCGATAACCAGTTTGTCACGATTGCGGCTTATGAGTTGTTGTCGGGTTTATACGAAAAGGATGGGAATTATGAGCTGGCATTTTATAAGTTGGCCGACCAGAATACGCTCCTGAATAATCAGAAAGAATATCTGAACCAGGCCGTCCTGACTCAGAAATACCAGGAAGAGCAACTCAAGAATGAGAACAATGAACTGAAATTAGCCAAAAAGGAGCGGGAGATATACCTCTTGTCCGCGGCTGTGCTGTTCCTCTCTTTTTCGCTCTTTTTATGGGTGCTATTTTCGGAAGCAAAAAAGAAAAAGAGGATTGCCGAACAATTGCAGAGGGTACAAATGCTGAAAGACCAGGCTAAAATAACCGAACAGGAGAACCGTCTGCTTAAGCAGGAAAAGGAGCTGAGCCTGTTGAGGGAGAAAGCAGCCTCCTTGCGCGAATCCCTTTTCCGGAAGATGTCCGTCTCGGAAAAGATCCCCTCGCTGGATACCTGTAACGGCGATCATGTACGAACCTCTTCGAATAAGAGAATCCACATGGAACAATCGGATTGGGATGAATTGATACAAACCGTAGATGATGTATTTAACCGGTTTGCTTCCCGTTTGAGGAAAAATTATCCGGATTTGACGTCTGGCGACATTGGCTTTTGCTGTTTGTTGAAGATCAATGTTTCCATGCAGGATCTGGTCGATATTTATTGCATCTCCAAAGCCGGTATTACCAAACGGAAAACACGAATGAAAAAGGAGAAGTTTTACCTGACGGATGATACGCTGACGTTGGATGATTTCCTGTTGGAATATTAGTGATTTGTCCGCCTGTCTGTGTGTGATATATTTTATAAAGCGGTGATAGTAATATGGTTGTTCTCTTTTTTTTGTCCGCCCGTTTCTTTTGTCTGCGATCGTTCATCACCTACTTTTGCTTCTATATTAATTTAAAAACGTACTGATTATGGAACAGAAAAAACGAACATTAGCTATCGGCTTATCTTTAACGTTTGTGATCGTCTTTGCAGGTTATTCCCAAAACAATCCCCTGGATAAATGCAAACAGGTGGCGAAAAAGAACAACGGGGTGGTCGTATGTGACCGTACACTCCTGAAAGATGCGGTAACGATTCCCCTAAGTGCGCTGGCCGGAGAGTTGCAGATCCTGAAACTGGATGGTTCGGATGCGGCATTAGTGAAAGAGGGCTATACGGTAATCAGCGATAATTACATCCTTATAAAAGGAGCGCAACAGATTCCGTATAAACTGTTTGATAAGAAAACAGGGAAATTCCTGACCAATATCGGCGCGTTCGGACAAGGCCCGAATGAATACCAGATGATCTACGACCAGCAACTGGACGAAGCGAACGACCGTATCTACCTGCTTCCCTGGCAGACAAAGAAAATATTGGTGTATGACCTGAAAGGGAACCCGAAAGATCCGATCCCGCTGTGTTACGACTCGCCGAAAGGGACGTTTCAAGTCGACACGAAAGCTTCTACCCTTATTGTCTCTATTCTTCCTTTTAAAGGAGCGCAGGCGGTGGCATGGTCGCAAACGACAGACGGCAAATTGCTGAAAGCCGTCGAGCCGGGACATTTGGCGGTACGGCCGGATTTCAGCAACGAGGTCATGGCTTATAAAGGCGGTGGCGAATATCACTTTACTATTTTCACCTTTGAGCCGAGAAGTGATTCCCTTTATCGTTATGACGCTGTTCAAAACAAATTAATCCCTCTGTTTACGCTGGATTTCAAAACGAGAGATCAAACTATCCATATCTATTCGGAGATACCGGGTTATTTTCTGGGAGAGGTGTCCGAGCCTAAAAAAGAAAATGAGCATATCACAACGACCCAGAATAATACCTTTTATATCGTCGACAAGAAAACCCTGAAAGGTTCTTTTTTCCGGTTGGAAAATGATTTCTTGGGCAATATGGAGATAGGATGGCCGGCTTACGCATTCTCAGACGACTATTATGTCCGCAACATTGACCCGGGAAATTTACAGGAAGAATTGGAAAAGGCGCTTGCTTCCAATCGTATCTCCCCCGAGCAGCGCAGCAAATTAACGAAACTGAAAGATTCAATGACCGAGAACGACAATAATTATATCCTCTATGCCAAGGTGAAGAGGTGATCGTGATTTTTTGTGTATCTTTGGTGCATTTGTTGTGTCACCATGGAAAAAGGAAATTGCTGGAGAGATATGATTGGATGGCGTTGTTTGATGGTTGTTTTGTTGCTTCTTTTTATCGAGATTTTTCGGGAAGCTGGGGCGAATGAATGGTATTTCAGGCATTATAACAACCGGCATGGGTTGTCGCATAATACGGTTTA
>JAISSD010000165.1 GCA_031273295.1 Prevotella sp. | reverse complement strand
TTGCCCTGATGTTCGGGACCCTTTTTTGCGTTACCGTATCGGCGGGCCTTCGTTCCGGGGAAATCCGGGCCTTAAACCGGGAACAGATAAGTACCGCCAATAGCGGCCTGGTGATAGACCGGGCGGTAGACGACCTGGGACAGATAGGTCCGCTCAAAAAGGCGACCGAGGAAGATCCCCGGTCAAGGGCGGTGATTATCCCCGAGATAACCTTACGGACGCTGGAACGCTGGCTGGACAGGGCGCCGGAATGTCCCGATTATCCGGGGCTTGTATTTTCGTACCGGGGGAAGCCCATTGCCAACTATTACATTTTAGACAGGTTTCGTTTCGGCTTGGACAAGTTGAAAATAGACTATGAAACGCGGCGGCTCACCGTCCATTGCCTACGGTATACCTACAATACTCGGATGAGGACCCTCCTCTCGGAACAGGTTTTGCGGGAGTTTGTGGGGCATCGGTCTGTTGCCATGACTGACCACTACGATAATCCGATATTGATGGAACGACTTATTGCCTATCAGGGGATTCGGCCTTCAGTGGAGCGGTTTTGGGGGTAGGCTCAGGTAGAATCATGTAATGTTTTACCCCTTCTTCAACAAGATCAGTAATCGCTGTTTCCAACTTTTGCCAAGACTTCTCAAGATGTTCATAGGGATCTGACGCACTTTTGGTAATACCAAAAATGGGCTTGGCTTTCCTTTTTTCAATGATTTCACCGGTGACCTTATTTGATAGAAAAAGCGCCAAAAGCTTAAAAAGGCTCTCCCTTATAGTCAGGGGGAGCTTTTTTATGTCTATGTTTAATTGGCGGGAAGACTCAAGGGCAGCAACAAAAAAATCAAAGCGAGATTTCCCTGCCAGTTCGAAGAAATCACTATACCGTTCCACAAGGTCAAGGGGAGGACCTTCCGGTCTTGTTTCAAACTGAGAAAGTGTAGGTTGTTTGTAACCCCCTAATTGTTCCGCAAACTCGACCATAGAGAGGTGTTCGTGGTCTATCCGGTGCTTTTCGCAGAGACATTTGAACTTTGAGGGCGACTTTTCTTGCCTGCCTGCATTTTTTATTTTTCGTCCCATAATACAATAGTTTATTGAATTATTGCAATAATATATAGAGGGGGAGCAATAAACTCATATGTATGCCTTGACACATCCCTCTATGATTGCATATATTATATGCAGCGTATTGAGGACCCATATGACCAAACAGGAAGGTTTGTCAATTAGGCTTACTGCCAAACTAAAGAAAAATACAAATCGTAGCCGTATTGCCGCAAGTCTATTGTAGACTTTATTGATCCGTTGATTTTGGGAGAAGTCCAAAAAGTGCCAATGTGGTCCTTGAGCGTCAAAAGGCAAGATACAGCTAATGGGGAAAACCCTGGAGCTGGTATTCATGCTTGATGATTTTTATGACATAAAGAAGGAGAACAAAGGGTAGCAATCATAAAAACGAAAAATTAGGAGGACAAACATCGCCCCCTACAGCCCGTTGGTTTGTAGGTCTTTGTTCTCTACCTAACCCCCGCTGGTGGGGAAGTTTGCCTTGGATTTTTATGCGGAGCACAATGCGCCGAGGACCATAACATTCAAGGAAACTCAGTTTGGGTTTGCGATACCATAGGGGTAAAAGCATCGCCTAAATGTAGCGTTTTAAAACTTAAAAATCCACCGCCTTTGGCGATGGTTATTCGTTTTTGGAGGTACTATTGTTTAGGAATCATACTTCGGCAAGTGTTGATATATTAGATTTTTATGTTGGTATCCATTATGCGGCCCAGAGGAAACGAGTTCGGGGTATTTCGGAAGAATATCCGCGGAACTGGGATTTTTTACTACTGGGTATATGATGAAACGGGCAAGAGAAAGTTCCGCACTACAGGAAAGCGAAATTTCAATGATGCAGTTAGGTATTGCCGCTCCTTATTACTAAAAGGACTGTTATACAACGGAACATCTCTATCGTTCGGTTCATTTACAAAAGATTTTTTTGATTATGACATTTGCCCCTATATTCAGTACCGCTTGTTGCGGGGTTATACATATGGGCGCCCTTGGGCAAAGCGCCAAAAAATGCTGCTGGATAAAATTATTAGACCATATTTCGATAAAAGAGATATACGATCCATAACAACCAGTGAAATTGATAATTTTATTTTATCTTTGAAAAAAGAGAAAGGTCAAAAGACCCTCAATCATATCATTACGGTCCTTAAGGACATTTTCCAATATGCAGTTAATAATAATATAATTGAACTGAATCCATGTAACAGGCTAAAGCCTTTTAGGATTCCTTTAAAGGAAAAGGGAATACTCAGCCAGGAAGAATTGGCTTTATTGTTCTCGGAAAAGAATTGGATAAATATTTGGCCCAACAAAATGCATTATTGCATAAATATATTGGCCAGCAAATCTGGTATGCGCCTGGGTGAATTATTAGCCCTACAGCCGCAAGACATTAGAGAAGGCTTAATTATCGTATCGCATTCCTATAATAATCTTGACGGTCTTAAAGCTACAAAGACCGGTAAAACACGACATATCCCCATCGACAAAAAACTTGAGGCGATGCTTCTTGAACTTTATCAAGGGAAACAGAACGATGAGTTTATTTTTTCAACCAGAAATAGCCAGCGGCCAATAGATCACAAAACCGTATACAAGTGGTTTTGGAGTGCTCTTGAAAAAATAGGCATTAATAAAGCAGAGCGAGATCGACGGAATATTTCATTTCACAGCTATAGACACGGAGTAAACACAATGTTATTGGAAGCAGGTATTCCACCTGAAACTATACGTCTAATTATGGGACATTCTCCGTCTATGACGGCTCATTATTCGCATGTCCAGGTGCAAAATATTCTGAGCGCAACAGAACGATCTGATGCTTCTGAACAAAATCTATATACGCCAAGTTACATCAGAATATTGGTCAATATCGGGGTGTTGTTACCTGATGGTAAAACAGTAACAAAATCTCTTGATGATGTGGCACTTGCTATGCAAGAGCAAAATGTACAACCCACAGAAATATTATTACGCCGATTATTCCTGAACAGGAATGGCGAACCTTATTCATCAAAAGCATGCAGAAAAGCTGTAATTTCTGCTAACGATAATAAGTAGCAGAGGTCCCTTGGTAAATCCAAGGGACCTCTATTTAATGATACAAAATAACCCTTTTATAACCAATTTTTCTCCATGCCAATAAATGGAATCTACACTATATTCGAAATGGGTAATCCCCCAGCTTTGTTGGTAGGAAAAAAGTCCTCAAGCAAAAAAGGAAATATCCAGTTTGCGGTTCCTGGAATACTAAAGAACCGCGGAATTTCTTTATGGAGGTTAATGTGAAAGAAAACGAAATCAATGA
>JAISSD010000136.1 GCA_031273295.1 Prevotella sp. | reverse complement strand
AGAACTGTTGGTAATGAACTTGCCAGCGTAAGTTGTTTCGGCATCCGTAGCGGTAACAGGGCCGCCAAAGGTATCACCCGTACTGCCGTAAGTACCAAACTGTGTGTAACTGCGGCCCCACTGAAAATAATATCCGCAAGTCTCAGAAGGTGAATTAACATTGTACACGGTAGAAGTCGCGCCAACATTGACCGGAGCCCAATACCTGACCTCGTTCACGACAGGTTCTGAACCCGAATAGTTGCCCTCGACAGGGACAGGCCTGTACTCCGTGTCTTCGTAAACGGGAACGGAAGTGATGTTGAAGGTCTGCGTTTTGGTTGTTGCCTCTTCTTTTATCGTGAGGGTTCCCTTAACCGGGTAAGTTGTCTTTGGCAATATTATTTTGTATGTCTGCCTGACTTTGGCGCCTGCGTAAGTGACAACGGGGTCGCCTTCAGCAACAGGCGTCAAGTCGTTTGCAACAGTATAATAGCCCGTACCCACAGTCAAATCAAGGGTAGCTGTCAAATCGCCTGTTGCCCTGTTCTCGCTCAAGGTGGAAAACCGCAATTCGCTGTCGCCCGTATTGTCCGACAAATCAATGTCAATGTCTTCGCCGTCAGGCAGCACTGTGCTATTCAAGCTGAAGTCGATGTATTCAACCGCGTCAACAGACGGTACTGCCGTAATTGTCTCTCCATCGTCCCAATCGGATACTTCCAGCTCGAATACCAGGTTGGTACGGTCAATGCGGGATACCTTTAATATGTAACGTTTATTGGCCACGACTGGCTGGTCGTTCGCCAGCAGAACCTTGTACACAACCGGCTTGCCGTCACCCGTGTAGACGCCCTCAACCTCGACGAGGGTGGATGCATCGGTCAAATTTTCCTTTTTATCCAGTGATCCCGGCCAAAGGTAAAATGCGCCCTTGGCAAGTCCTTCATTTATTCCTGTCACGCCGGATACGTCGATCGCATCAAGGCCTCTCAGAGATACTTTGGCGGCAGGATCCGGACGGTTCTGATCGTTGGACTCCTCTGTGAGATAACCCGCCGAAAAGGTATTTGTTACATGAATCCTTGTTATTTCGAAAAATGTCTCGTCGCCCGCCTGATCGTTGTTATTTGTCTGATCGTCGTCTTCGGTGACGTTGTAGATATCGAACCGGGCCACCCGATGGCGTAGAGTTATTGTATAAGCCGACTCGGTAATCGCAGACAGATCCGGAATCGTTGTATAGCCAACCATCAACATGTTACTGCCTTGAATCGGAGAGGTATCGGTAGAGGTTGCAACGGCAGAGGTAAAGCCGTCGAGAGTGGTACTGCCCACAACAAAGTTATCGGTAATGTTACCGCTGACGTTGGCAACGGCATAGAACGTATATCCGGAATTGGTGGATTTGAAGTTGTTTACATCGAAGGTTACCGATCTGGCATCAACTTCGGTCGGAGACGCCGATTTCCTTGCCACCAGCAACAACTCACCCGAACTCTGGAACATATAGACGGTAACGTCGTTAATCGCGGCCTCGTTTTCCGTTGCAGCCAGAGGATCGGAATCGTCTTCTGCATAAGTCACGCTTCGACGGGGAGATGGAAAACTGAAAGTCAAAGTCCCTGTCTGTCCAATTGTCTCCGGCCTGGAGACACTCTCTTCACTGCTGCAACCGGACAACAACCCGGAAGCAAGCAGGATAATTGATAGAATAGATTTTTTCATAAATTTGAATTTTGTTTATAGTAATTTTTATCCAACAAATATATTTAATCCGGTTGGATAAGCTGTTGCAGATTTCCGCCTTTTTATATTCAATTCCCGGAATTTGGATGAAAATCAAATGAGGAGGGTGTTTTTATGCCTGTGATGCCGTCCTTTCGGATTTGACTGCACTGCAATCCTTTTATTTCTTTGTCGCTTCGCCCTTTTCCCTATAGCCGTCAGGTTAAGGCTGAAAGACTTTTATATCCCAAAATTGCTTATTTCGTCTTGTTTCTATCCGGCTATCAACAAAAATCCCTACTTTTGCACGGACTTAAAATATATTCATTGTGATTTCAGTAGAAGGACTTACGGTAGAATTCGGAGGCTTTAGCCTTTTCGACGACATATCGTTCGTGGTGAATAAAAAAGACAGGATTGCCCTTGTAGGAAAAAACGGAGCAGGTAAATCTACCATGCTCAAAATATTCGCAGGATTGCAACCGCCTACACGGGGCGATGTGTCATACCCTAAAGACATAACAATAGGTTATTTGCCGCAACAGATGACTCTCAAAGAGGGAAACACTGTATTTGAGGAGGCATCCCTGGCTTTCGGACATATCCGGAAAATGGAAGCCGAACTGGAATATGTGAACAAACAGCTTGCCGAAAGAACAGATTACGAATCGGAAGCATATCATAACCTGATAGAAAAATCGGCTCATTTGAATGAACAGTTCCTGATGTCGGGAGGAAATAACTTTCAGGCGGAAATAGAGAAGATACTGACAGGTTTGGGTTTTAGCCGTACGGATTTCACCCGTCCGACAAGCGAATTCAGCGGAGGATGGCGTATGCGCATCGAACTGGCCAAGTTATTGCTTCAATGTCCGGACGTTTTGCTTCTCGACGAGCCTACCAACCACCTGGATATTGAATCCATTCAGTGGTTTGAGTCTTTTCTGGCTACCCGCACCAATGCCGTCATTCTTGTTTCGCACGACAGGGCTTTTCTGGATGCTGTCACACAGCGGACTATCGAAATATCATCAGGCCGGATCTACGATTATAAAGTTCCCTATTCCAAATATGTGGAGCTGCACAAAGAGCATCGCGAGCATCAGATGCGCGCTTTCGAAAACCGGCAAAAGCAGATACAGAAGACGGAAGAGTTTATAGAACGGTTCCGTTATAAAGCAACCAAAGCCGTGCAGGTTCAGTCCCGTATCAAACAGCTTGATAAACTGGAGCGATTGGAAGTGGATGACGAGGATAATGCGATGCTGAATCTGAAATTCCCTCCGGCTCCCCGTTCGGGTTCATATCCTGTAATAGCAGAGAATGTGACAAAAAGTTATGACGGCCGCCTTGTCTTCAAAGATGCGACATTCACCATTAACAGAGGGGATAAAGTCGCTTTTGTGGGCAAGAACGGCGAAGGCAAGTCCACGTTGGTGAAATGTATTATGGGTGAAACCGGTTTCACAGGAAAACTGGAACTGGGACATAATGTCAAAATAGGATACTTCGCCCAGAATCAGGCGCAATTGCTGGATGAAGACAGAACGGTATTTGAGACCATAGATCATGTGGCAGTAGGGGATATCCGCACAAAAATACGGGATATACTCGGCGCTTTTATGTTTGGGGGCGAAGCTTCCGATAAAAAGGTAAAGGTGCTTTCGGGCGGAGAACGAAGCCGTCTGGCTATGATTCGCCTGTTGCTTGAACCTGTCAACCTGCTTATTCTCGACGAGCCAACCAACCACCTGGATATGAAATCGAAAGATGTGTTGAAAGATGCATTGAGAGAATTTGAAGGTACGGCGATTATTGTTTCGCACGACCGTGATTTCCTGAACGGATTGGTCGATAAAGTATATGAATTCGGCAACCGGCAGGTAAGAGAGCATCTCGGGGGTATTTATGACTTCCTGCAACGGAAAAAAATGGATAGCCTGAAAGACCTCGAAGTTTCAAGCAATACCTCTCTCAAAAATCAGGAAACGGAGAAAATCATGGAAGGCTCCGTGAATAAGCCGTCATACGAAGAACGTAAAGAGCTGAGCCGTCAGATCAAACGTATAGAAAAGCAGATTTCGGATATGGAACAAACAATAGAGTGCAAGGAAAGCGAAATAGCAGTTATAGAGGCTGATTTGGCTACTCCCGAAGGCGCCGCCGTTGCTTCCCTCGTCGAAAAGCATGGACAACTCGCCAAAGAATTGCAAGCCGATATGAACCGGTGGGAAGAGCTGACGATGGAACTGGAGAAAATAAGTAACAGTTAAACATTATGAATCCGATGCAAATGAAAACCATATTACTGGCATGCTTGTTATTATTCTCATTTCGTGCCGCAAGTCAGGAAATAGTAGAGAACATATTGGAAAACCCCGCCTATCTGGAGCGAATGGCCTGTTTCGAAAAGGATCCGTTGCAGGAAGGGCAAATTGTCTTTCTGGGAAACAGCCTGACTCAAGGGGGTAAATGGGATGAATATTTCCCTGTTCAGAAACCTGTAAACAGAGGCATTTCGGGAGATAACACACTGGGGATGCTTGGCCGTTTGCATCGGATAATAGAAGCTAAACCCCGGAAGCTGTTTATTCTGGCCGGAATAAATGATATATCGTTAGGCCGTTCGAATGACAGGATAATGACGGGGATAAAATCGATGCTTTATCAGGTAAAAGCAGGAAGTCCCGGAACGGAAATTTACGTGCAAAGCCTGTTGCCGGTAAATAATGACGCCGGCATGTATAAACGACTGAAAGGCAAGGAAAAACAGATTGAAAAGCTGAACAGGAAAATACGGAAGTTCTGTAAATCCGAGAACATAACATTTATCGACCTTTATCCCTCTTTCACGACAAGTAAACGCAAACTGGATGCCAAATATACGGATGACGGCCTGCATCTCAATGATGCCGGATATGCCGTCTGGGTAGAAAAGATACGAACCTGTATGGAATAAATAAAAGGGACGGGTAAATATTCTTTAATAAAAAAACAGGCGTGAAACGGGCATGTCGGGTGAAATGAACATGTCCGGTAATTACATCCTTACAATGACGTGTTTTGCAACTTCTTGATTGTCATCGATATATATATCCCTGATCTGACAGGGATTGACCGGGACGTCATTCTCCTTTTATCACTGTGAAACAGGGCAGGCCCTTAGCCTGACGGCTATTCTTGTCGGTGTGTGAACATTTCCATGCGCTTAAACAGATTCTCTGTAACCGCAAATCCTGTGTTTTGTGACGCCGTTTTCCACGAATGCCGGGATGGGCTATGCTCTAACGCGAAGAAAAACAGGATTTTAATATATAAAACCGATCTTTTGCATCCATTTTTCAAACCGGAACCGTATTTTTCAACAGTACAGCCGAAAAATACCGGCTGTACTGTTTTCATTTTTTAACTGACGATCGAAATAACAGGGTTTTCGGACAGACACTATTTAAATTCATCCTCATAGATCATTCTTACCGTTTGTCCTGCCGGAGTGAGCCTGATATTAAACCGTATTGCATATCATCTTTTGTGAAACAATGTGTTTTATCATTCCGTTCCGGACGTTTCCCCTTCCAGCTTCCTGATTTGTTCCTCAGCCTTGTTCCTTAGATTCCCGGCCTGTTTTTCGGCTTCGTCCACCAGTTTTTTTGCTGCGACTTTGGCGGCGGCTTTTGCCAAAACATTGTTGCCCGCTTTTGCGACTAAATTATCCGACTGTTTTTGCGCTTCTTCAACAAGTCTTTTTGCCGCATTGTCCGCTTCTGTCCTTATCTTCTCTATCTGTTTGGCTTTTTCTTCAGACAGGGAAACCTGCGCCTCGTCACTTTTTCCACCAAGCAGTCCACTGACTATCGAAGACGCGGCGGCGCTAACCAGCGCTTTTGTATCGATACCAATCTTGGGGTTGGAGAATGTTCCGCCAATGGTGACAGGCACACTGTTGATATAATTGTTTGCCAGTGATTTCGGCAAAGTGACAGTCCCCTTGTAATTGATACTCTGGTCGAGGCCTGTAGAACCTTCCAATCTCAACATGCCTCCGTTACCGATATTGATATTGAACGGTTTGGCGATGATTTGCCCGTTATTGATACTGAACGGCAAATTCAAATCCTTCGGGGATATTGATTTCAACGCGTCCGTCTTCAATGCGGAAGAAAGGGCTGTTAACGCGGTCACGTTTTCCACTTTTACGTCGCTTGTCTGTAATGCGCCGTTACCGGTCAGCCCGGCTAAAGTCTGCATGATGGATTGTCCCAGCGATGTATTGAATTTCAAGTTCATGGAATATGTGCCTGTCAGGTTCTCGAATATCGGTGCGAATTTCTGTATGGATTCCACCGATTTGAATGTTTCGGCAAACGAGACTTTCGACAACGCTATATCGAAATCTACTTTTGGCGTTTTAGGGTCGGATGTGTTGTAGGAACCGCTGACTTTACAGGAGCCGCCCAACGCGTTGGCTCCGACATTGTTCAGTGTCAGTATGCCGTTTTTTATAGCCATGTTGCCGGTCATATTCGTGATGTTCATTTTTCCATATACTACTTGGTTCAGAGCCGCATTCAGCGTGAAATCCAGGTTTTCGGGAATAATGATATCTTCCGGTACCGATGTGGAGTCAGTTGTAGCTCCGGATGTTTCGCCGCTGATGAAATCATTGGCATTCAGATAATTCGATTTGATGTTCAACAGTCCTTTCAGTGTCCGGTCTTTCAGCGCGTAAGCGATAAAGTTCTCCAGACGGCCATTCGCCGAAATATCGTTCTTGCCAATTTTCACATCAAGGACGGGCAGGTTCACATAACGCGGGGTGAACTCAAGGGAAGCGTTATTGATCAATACTTCGGGCATATCAGGGGCTTTATAGGTCATGTTGCCGATCTTCAGATTGCCTGACGCGGAAACATTTTCATACTGTTCTTTTTCTATGGCCGACATTCTTGTGACTATACTGACGTCTGCGACGATAGAACCATTCAGTTCCGTACCTTTTTCGAGCGGGTAAACTTCCTTTATCATACCCAGATTGATAGCGCCGTTGACGTGAGCTTTCAGGTTAGGATCGCTCGTCGGGGTAGTGATATGCAAGTTTCCGCTGAATGGATTTCCTCCCAGACTGAAACTGAACTTGCCTATATCCACAACCATATTATCCAGTGAACCGCCCGTGCTGCTTATAGCTACCGCGACGTTTATATCGTCCACTGATTTTGGCAATGAAGGATATTGGAACATGGCGTTATTGACGTCTATTTTCACATCGAAAGCCGGATAGTTTTCACCTTGCCACAAACCTTTGATATAAGCGCCGAGAGTCGCTGTGCCCGATGTTTTCACATCTTTGAAATCCGCCGTATACATGGCGGGAACAAGGGACAGTATATCCTTAAAGCGGGCGTCGGGCGCATTCACTTTAAGGTCAAAATCCATATCTTCATAATCCTTCCCCTGCATTGCAAACCATCCGTCGATAGACGCCTTCAATTCATTTAGCCGGACTTCGCTTTTGTTGAATGTAAACTTCATATTGTCGAAGTTCGCATTGATTGTGGCGTCGGCATTACCTTTTACCTTGTTCAGGTAGGGGACGCCATCCATATAGAAAGATATTTCACTGATTGTGGAAGCTGTTTTCAACGTTGTTTCACTGGCCGAGAAGTCTCCGGATATTTCACCGTTCCAATTATCCAGCACGATTTTCATTTTCGTGGAATCGTTTTGGTAAATGATATTGCAGTCGTTCAAAGCTATCTTTTTCAGTTTCAGGTTGAACGGGGTACTGTTATCCGTTTCTGCGGCGGCAGAATCCATTTTCATTATGTCATAATTTGCGCGGCCGTCCGCAAGTACCCTGGCATATACGGAGGCTTTATCCAGATTGATTTTGGAAATATTGTAGTTACTGCCGAACAAGCTCGCCAAATCGATAGTCACGCTTCCCGATTTGGCTTGTATCAATGTATCTTTTTCAAAATCACCGGTTCCTGTTATCGTCGCATCTTCGAGGGATAATGTCGCGTTTGGGAAATTAGAGAATAAGTCCAGGCCGAAATCCTTAATGTCTGCTTTGGCATTCAGGCGTTCGTTGACGACATTCAGTACGGCTGTTTTGATTTTGTCTTTAAACAAAAAAGGTATTGATATCATTACAATTATAACAGTTATCAATATCACGCCGACAAGGATTAATACTTTTTTCATAATTTATTGATTTTGTGATTCTTTCTGTATCTTATTTAACGTAAAGCTTGTGCATTTGTTTTATATGCATGCAAAAACACTCGAATTTACAACTTTTTTTGACAAGCAAGAAAAAACGGGACAAAATCTTGTCTTTATCCTATCTTTTAAACCGTGCATATATACTCAACGGTAAATTCCTGCCCGACTGTTCCGGTACAATCAATTCTCCGAATCGACAGTCTTTTACATCGGGGAAATAGTCTTTAATCAGATTTCCGGCAACAAGGGCGGAAAATCCCATAGAATAAAGATTCAATATCAGGAACGAATCTTTATTTTCCAGCAACCCGCTGCAAAGAGACGTCAGTTCGGCGATATTTTCATCCAGTATCCACTTTTCGCCGTCAGGTCCGCGTCCATAAGCAGGAGGATCGAGTATGATACCGTTGTATTTCTTTTCACGCTTTACTTCCCTGCGGCAAAATTTCAAGGCGTCGTCTACTATCCAGCGGATATTATTCAGGCCCGAGGCTTCCATATTTTCCCGTGACCATGCAATGACCTGACGTACCGAATCCACATGTGTCACATCCGCTCCGGCGCTTTTGGCGGCGATGGAAGCTCCGCCCGTGTAGGCGAAGAGGTTAAGGACTTTAGGCTCTTCTACTTTCATATCCCTGACCGTATCGTAAATGAAATTCCAGTTTACGGCTTGTTCGGGGAAAACGCCCACATGCTTGAAAGCGGTCAGCCCCAAACGGAATTTCAGGTTCATGTCTTTATACTTGTAGCTGATAAACCATTGGCCGGGCATTCCTTTTTTCCGTATCCAGGCGCCCTTGTCGTTCCCGTCCTGTGAAACTTTATCCTTTTCTTTTCTGAATATGGCGTCCGGTCTGTCGTCCCATTCCTTTTCCGATAGCGATTTGCGCCATACGACTTGCGGTTCGGGGCGGCGGATAGTATATCTGCCGAACCGTTCCAGCTTTTCGTAATCTCCCGAGTCGATCAATTCATAATCGATCCAGTGTTGAGGTTGTAATAATTGTATGCTCATTTGCTTTTACCCAGCCTGATTCCGATTGTCGTATCAAAGCTATCCGGCGTTCGTAACAAAATCTTTTTCCATAATGGAATTTAACTGTACAAAGATAGGTTTATAAATGACGCCAAGATGTAACTGAACCGAAAAAATAAACAAATGCATTAAAAAAATGTACAGATATTATTGACGAGGAACAGGTTAATACTAAATACTAAATCCAAAAGAGAATATGCAAAAACAAATGTATTTATTTAATAGGGAATTGCTTCATTTCGCTAAAAAGCGCTACCTTTATACTTCGGTTAATAATTTATTTGAGTACAAAATTCAGGTACAAAAACCAAAAAATAATAATCTATGAAACAGTTATTTTCTATCTTTTTATTTGTAACAAGTACAGTACTGGCGTTTACAGCTTGTGGAAGCGATGATCCGGAACCGGTAAAAACAGATTCACATACACTGTGACTCCGTAATTTGAACTTAATGAATGGATACTATAAAAGAAGCTGTCTCAAAAGTGATGCAGTTTTTTCTCTCTTTTACGAAATCTTCACACACCTGGCATTCTACGAAGAGGAACATATTGTTATGACAGAAAAGAAGATTCAGATACGCAACAGCACAACCGAATTTTTGATCTTTCCGGCAGAAAGAACAAAAAACACTGATCGGCAAAGACACAAAATATTTCTCTATACACAGAGATCAGCATCTCATTTTTACATAAATACAGGGCCTGAACGGAAACAAATGCTTGTGTACTACTTTTCCCAAGCAATACACAAGCCTGAAAAGACAAAATAAAGACAATAACGTTTCCCGGCCCTGTAAATGCCGGATATGGCTGTGAACGGATGAAATGATGGAAATAAACACAACGGATGCCTGTGCGAAAAGGCATGACAAAACTTTTCCTGAAAATACGGAAAGAATATTTTTATTTTGTTTTTTGAAAAAAATAGCGTATATCCCCGCGCACATGATATTAAAGCGTATATACGCAACAAAGTGTGGTTTACTCTCTCTCTCTCTCTCTCTCTCTCTCTCTCTCTCTCTCTCTCTCTCTCTCTCTAACAAAACAGGGCTAATCTCCAAATTTTCAGATGGAAATATTAAAGGATAAGTTGTATTTTTTTTTGTTTGTTCAACTCTTATGCCCATTAGCTGTATCTTTTTTGTGTACTTGTCATATCCGTCTGCAAGGTTAACAGTTTTTTTTGAGAAAAAATATGAAAAATCAAAAAAACACAAAGAATACATGATAATTTACTCGAATATGTAATCAAAAGGCGTGAATATGGTATTTTGCATTTTCGTCATGGGCGGGACAGTTTATCCACGGGTAATAAGCTGTCGGCTGTTGGTTTTCTTTGAATATTTAGTCCCCCTTCCGGTAATTAAATGAAGAATACGTCAAGTTTGACTCGCCTTCGCTTCATCGATTGTTAATTGTAAAGTTTTGAATAGCAAGCGCTATAATAACTACTTTGCCCTCGATTGTATCGTTTGCACGCCTATCAGGCTATCGTAGCGCCGGCCTGCCGGACGATAGTAAACATAGATGGAATATTCGTTCTCGGTTTCGTAATAATTGCCTTCCACATTGGCGGTAACGAAGCTGTTTCCGTTTTTTGCAAGATACTGGTAATTATACATGCCCTGTTTCAACAACAAGGATAAACGGTACGCCCTGTCATTATAGTCGTATTTCATCCTGTATTTGTCCGTAAAGGTATTATCCGTGAAATTACCGTTTACATATATACTTTCCGGTAAAGGTTCGTCCATAGCCAATGTAAAATTTGTGATAAAGTAATCTGCCTCCGTTTCAGGATATTCGCTATCGCCGCTTCTGATGAAAAAGCGCCCGTTCTGGTCCTGGTCGTAGCTATAAGAACGCCCCGCACGAACTTTGTCGGTTACTATATCCATCACATAGCCGGGACGTACATACTCTATATGAGCCACATTCATACCATTATACCTGTGGCTTGACGTCTCAAAACGGCGGTATTCGTTCCCTGCTTCGAATATCAGGTCCCGGTTGTGTTCGTATACCAGTTTGCCCGGATTGATATAAGTCGGTTTCAGTTTACGCTGTTCATTGTCAAGCCTGTTGTTTTGTCGTACAAATACCATTATTTCAGAGGATGGGAACCTGATATTCAGACCTTGACAGTGAATGGTAAAAGACGCCTGCTGGTGACGTCTGTTAAAATCCATATCTGTATTGGACGAGACAGCGGCCCCTATATTTACAACAGGGTCTACCACGGAGAAGCAGGCCGTAAGCAAGACAACATCAGGCTCGCCGTCTTCGTAAACCTCCACTGCATAATTTCCCGATATTTTCAGGCTAACGTCCCTGTTTGGAATATTCAGGTTGAAATGTGTGTAATCGACTGTGGTATTGACCGATGGCATGTAATCATCTACAAGATTATCGTTAAATCCGTTCAGATAATCAATAACCTGGACGCCTTTACTTTTCATCCAATACGCGTCACAATGTATTATACGGTACCGCAAGCGGTTAAAGGAGTTATCCGACAAACGGTCGAAGCTGACGGAAATATTATCGCCACTGTTTAATTTTGCAACCGGATCGCGATTCCCGTCAGTATTCAGATCTACCCGCACCGTATGTATTTCCGGTGATAACGGCTGCGTGCGGTATGGCTGCGCCGAAAGAAAGGCGACTGAAGAGAAAAATATAAATATCAGCATGTACTTCATTATGAATCGAATTAAAACGGGATACGGAACAAATATAATAAAAAACCGTTATATTTTTATCCTTCCGGATATGATTGGGCGTTCCCAATCCGCTTTTACAGCTTCAACCATTGTAAATTATATTATGCTTGCTTTCCGGTTTATCCAGTCGAACATACCGTTATAGACATTGTCGCGCACCACTTTTTTCGATAACACAAGGTCGTGCACCCCGCCGTCTATCGATAAAATTTCAACATTGCCTTTTATATTACGCGCTATCCGTTCCATGTCGTTTACATTCAATATGACGTCGCGGCTTGAGATCTGCTCTTTGTCGTTTATATCCGTTACCGAGTGTGCAGAATGCAGTACCAATACGGGTTCCGAAACATGGAAACCCTTTCCGGACTCTCTTTGCGCATTATATATCGCCCGCAGCCATCCCAGATTTATTGCCGGCGCCAGATTGGGTTTCCAGTCAAGGATATAATCCCACTCTCCCCGATATGATCTATGGATGCTTTTGCCATATTCTTCACTGAATCCCCCCGAAACAGTGACTTTGGGCATAAACCGTCCGATAAAGGACGCAACAGGTATCAGCATTTTCAGCAATTTACTTTTATTAAATTCATAGAAAGGACTGTTGAGTATCAGTCCGTCAAACAAATTGCCACCGCTATGGTCTTTGGCAAACAAGGTAAGGACAAGCCCGCCCGTGGAATGGCCCGACAGGAGAATCCCCTTGTTTCCTTCATTACGGATAATATCCAGTGATTGAAGTATCTCTTCGTGATAATCTCTCAGGTCGCGTATATCGTTGAATTTCTGGTGAGGCAGGTATGAACGCCCGTATTTTCTCAGGTCGACGGCATAGAAGTTGAATCCATGACTATTGAAACGGCGCGCCATTTCTGCCTGAAAGAAATAATCATTGAAGCCATGCACATATAATATGGCTTTGTCTGTCTGTATCCCGGGCAAGCGACGTATAAGCGTAGCTACAACCTTCCCTTCGTAATCGTCTTCCAGACTGATGGTTCGTTGTTCGAATCCGTCTTTCAGTATATCCTCTTTATATGAATAAGCGTCCATGTGATTTTTCTGTGTGTACATTAACCGTAAACAAGTATGATCTGTTCAACATGATATTCCCCAATATTGTTTTTCCCGGATTTACAGCACATCCGATAATGTTATCCATCGGATATTTTTCCATATCCCTCCGAATCCCGGCATATTTTAATACTTTTGCATCTTGATTATGCTCCGTGTCAACAAATCATTATCTATTGTTGTTCACGGCATAAATATATTGATATTAATTCATAAAAAAAACAGAAACGATGAAATTATCGAAAGGTATAATTGCCATTATCACAGTCGTGGTTATCGGGCTGATTGTATTTACGTATGTAAAATCGCTCCAGAACAACATGGTAGAAAAAGAAGAAGCCGTATCTTCGCAATGGGCGCAGGTACAAAACGCTTATCAACGCCGAGCCGATCTTGTCCCTAATCTTGTAGCCACCGTAAAAGGATACGCCTCTCACGAACAGGAAACGCTTCAGTCCGTGGTAGAGGCGCGCGCAAAAGCTACACAGATGAATGTTAACGCCGACCAGTTGACGGAAGAAAACATTAAAAAATACCAGGAAGCTCAAGGACAACTGGGTGCAGCCCTCGGACGTTTGCTAATGGTACAGGAAAACTATCCCGACCTGAAAGCCAATACGAACTTCATTGCGTTGCAGGACGAACTTACAGGTACGGAAAACCGTATCGCAACGGAACGCAATAAATTCAATGAGAGAGTGAAGGAATACAATACATATATCCGCATGTTCCCCAAAAGCATTTTTGCCGGAATATTCGGATTCGACAAGAAAGGATATTTCGAAGCTGATGCATCGGCTCAGAGTGCGCCTGTTGTCCAATTTTAATCAGTTAACCGTTAACCGTTTTGAAACAGTTATCCAGCATATTTTTCCTGTTTCTTGCAACCCTTGCGTTACAGGCACAGGACGACCTGCCCTCTCCCATGTCGCCTCCAAGACTTGTGAATGATTTTTCAGGTACATTCAGCGCTTCGCAACGCGACGAACTGGAGCAGATCTTAAGGGCGTACAACGACAGTACTTCCACCCGGATTTATGTAGTAACCGTCGCTGACTTGCAAGGCTATGCCGTGTCGGACTATGCCGCACGTCTGGGTGAGAAATGGGGAATCGGGCAAAAAGACAAGAATAACGGCGTACTTGTTCTGGTTAAACCGCGTATGGAAAACGAACGCGGCCAAGTATTCATCGCTACGGGATATGGCGTGGAACATATACTTACCGACGCCCGTTGCGGACGCATCATTGATCGGGATATGATGCCGCATCTACAAACAGGAGATTACTACAATGCATCCAAAGCCGCTATCTTTGCCATAATTCAATATCTGGCAGGAGAATTTCAGGCTGATAACACGAATGATACGGGTGGTTCGCTTATTGCGAATATTATCCTTGTCATTATCATATTGCTTATACTTTACATCTCTTTCAAAAATAAAAAAGGAGGCGCATCAGCAGGTGGCAGCTCGCGTGGCGGCGGTTTTGGAAGAGGTTTCGGAGGCGGTAGTTTTTCCGGTGGAGGATGGAGCAGAGGAGGCAGTTTTGGCGGCGGAGGCGGTGGTCGTTTCGGCGGAGGCGGTGCAGGACGCAGTTTTTGAAAGAAAATTCTATCGTTTTATTTTTTAATTGAGCGACAAAGACCCTCCTACCCTTTCGGTTTTGACCACCTGCGTTTCGCTGATTACTAATTGCAAACTGAAAAGAATTGAAAGTGGCGAAAAAACAAGCGGATTGCAATCCGCTTGTTTTTTCGAATTACATCCGGTAGTCAAAAAAAACAAAAAGCCCGTCAAACCGGACAGGCTTTAATTATCTCAAAATGGAAATTTATTTCAATAGATTCTCTATCTTCTCTACCAAAGCAGCTTTATGTGCAACGCCGACTTGCTTGTCTACAACCTCGCCATTCTTGATGAACAGGATTGTTGGAATATTCCGGATGCCATATTTTGAAGTGACCTCGTCGTTGTTATCCACATCTACCTTGCCGATAATCACTTTACCGGCATATTCATCAGCCAATTCTTCCACAACAGGGCCAATCATGCGGCAAGGACCGCACCATTCCGCCCAAAAGTCCAAAACAAGCGGTTTGCCCGATTTCAGTATCTCTTCAAACCCTGCGTCTGTAATCTCCAAAGCCATAATTTTTATCTATCTAATTATTAATAATATTTATTTAACCTATATAAGTTTCTTGCTCTGCAAAGGTAATTAATCTATTTAAAATATGAAAATTTTCAATTTATCTGAAATACAATATTCTCATTTTCTATCAGATAATCAACAAGTTCCTGTTTTACATTTATTTTAAAATTTCGGGAGAACAAATCTACTTTCATATTTCGGGTACTATCGACTACCTGAAAATACAACAATGAATTGCCCGGACTGCTTTTTATCAAAGTTGACAATTCTTCCACCACCTGCACATTCATATTATGCAGCGGCAATGTAATTGTTATTTTCTCTATCAATTTATCTTTTACATCAGGCAATAGCTGTATGGAAAATATTTTAAACTCAAGATGGTTCTGGTCAAATTTGCGTAGCTGTACACGTCCCTTTATATATACATATAATCCCGGACGGCCATATTTGCCAAAATTGATATAATCGTCACCGAACAGAGGTACTTCGCCGCTTCCCGTAAAATCTTCGATACGGATGATCATAAAAGGTTTCCCGTTCTTGGTAGAGCCTTCTCTTACCGCCGATACCAAGCCTCCTATAACCACATCTTTATTTTTCAGGGCTTCTTTGTCCTCGATTTCCGACATGCCTACATTGCATACATAATTGAGCGCTATCTTGTATTCATCCAGCGGATGCGCTGACAAATATATCCCGATCAGATCGCGCTCCTTGTTTAACCGTTCAAGGTCAGACCATTTTTCCGCCTTCGGTATTTCCGGACGAGCAATATTAAATGAAATATCATCCCCGAACAGGGAAGTCGCCGCCGTATTCTTATCCACCTGGTACTTGTTTCCGTAGCGGATAAGCAAATCGATAAAAGGCTCGCCTTTGGCATTGGTTCCAAAAAACTGTTCCCTGCCGATCTCCGGAAAATCATCAAAAGCTCCCGCCAAAGCGAGGGACTCTATATTCTTGCGGTTACAAGAACTTAGGTTGACACGTTCCACAAAATCGAATATATCCTTGAATGCCCCGTTCTTTTCCCTTTCCTCGATGATATTCATCACCGCGCCCTCTCCCACTCCTTTTACGGCTGCCAGGCCAAAGCGGATATCGCCTTCCCTGTTCACCGAGAACTTGAGGAACGATTCGTTTACATCCGGTCCCAGCACATTCATGCTCATGGCTTTACATTCGTCCATGAACTTCGTGATTTCCGTAAGATTCGACAAGTTACGCGAAAGCACGGCAGCCATGTATTCGGACGGATAATTGGCTTTCAGCCATGCTGTCTGGTATGCTACCCACGAGTAGCAAGTTGCATGGGATTTGTTGAACGCATACGATGCAAACTTTTCCCAATCGGCCCATATTTTATCCAGTGTCTTCTTGTCGTGTCCGTTTTTTACGCCTCCGTCAATGAATTTTTCTTTCAGGGCGTCCATCTTGTCTATCATCTTCTTACCCATCGCTTTACGCAATTCGTCAGACTGGCCGCGCGTAAAACCGGCAAGCAAGCGGGACAGAAGCATGACCTGCTCCTGATATACCGTGATACCGTAAGTATCGTTCAGATAACGTTCCATGATTGGGATGTCGTAGGATATTTCTTCCCGTCCATGTTTACGTGCAACAAACGAAGGGATATAATCCATTGGTCCCGGACGATACAGCGCATTCATCGCTATCAGGTCTTCGAATTTGGTAGGTTGCAGTTCCTTCAGGTATTTCTGCATACCGGCAGACTCGAACTGGAATGTACCGGTTGTTTTTCCCTGGCTGTACAGTTCGTATGTCTTGGTATCTTCCAGCGATATGGTATCTATATTGATAGTTTCACCTGTCGTATGTTTTATATTGTCAATGGCTTCCTTTATGATTGATAGTGTTTTCAATCCCAGGAAGTCCATTTTGATAAGTCCTGTTTCTTCAATTACCGTCCCCTCGTACTGGGTGACAAGTATATTCTCGCCGGTTTCCTTGTCTTCGGCTATACTGACAGGCACAACATCCGATATATCCTGCTGTCCGATTATGATACCGCAGGCATGTACTCCGGTATTCCGCACATTGCCTTCAAGTATTTGCGCGTATTTCAGCGTATCCCGCATTATGGAGTTCTGGCTGTTTGCCGCTTCTTTCAGCTCGGGTACATATTCTATTGCATCCCGCAACGTCACCTTTGCCTTGTCAGGGATACGGTCGGGGACAAATTTCGCCAGCCTGTTCGATTCCGACAATGGCAGTTTTTGCACGCGGGCAACGTCTTTTATTGCGGATTTTGTAGCCATGGTGCCGTAAGTAATGATATGCGCCACACGTTCCTGCCCGTATTTTTCAGTCACCCATTTCAAGACTTTGCCACGCCCGTCATCATCGAAGTCGATATCTATATCGGGCATGGATATACGGTCGGGATTAAGGAAACGCTCAAACAGCAAGTCGTACTTTATCGGGTCTATATCCGTAATCCCCAGACAATACGCAACTGCCGAACCGGCAGCCGAACCACGTCCGGGGCCTACAGCCACGCCCATTTCACGCGCTGCGACAATAAAATCCTGAACAATAAGGAAATAACCCGGAAAACCCATTATTTTCATCACGTTCAGTTCAAAATCGATCCGCTCTATAATTTCCGCGTCTCTGTCTCTCCCGTATCTTTTATCTGCTCCTATCATGGTAAGGTGACGCAGGTAATCGGATTCCAGTTTGATACGGATCACCTTGTCATATCCGCCCAGCCGCCGGTATTCTTTTTCTCCGAAGTCTAAAATAAGGTCTTCCTCGCTATACTTGGTTTTATAGACTTCCTCTGTACCGAAAGACGCGTCGATAGTAAAGAATGGCATCAAGGCATCGGAATCGATAGAATAAAATTCCACTTTGTTTGCTATTTCCAACGTATTTTCCAATACTTCGGGATGGTCGGCGAATACCAGATTCATTTCAGCAGTCGTCTTCAACCATTCCTGCTTGGTGTAACGCATCCTGTTGGGATCGTCGAAATCCTTGCCTGTACTCAGGCAAATCAGGCGGTCGTGCGCATCGGCGTCTTCTTCTTCCACAAAATGAACGTCATTGGTCGCAATCACTTTGATATTGAACTTTTCTCCCAATCTCAACAGTTCGGCATTTACTTTCTGTTGTAACGGATAAGCTTCCGTGTTGGCGTCCGGGCGATTGGTCTTGTGCCGCTGAAGTTCAAGATAAAAATCTTCACCGAAGAGGTCTTTAAACCATTGTACGGCTTTTTCCGTTTCCTCGATGTCGTCCGCCTGTATCTTTTTAGGGATCTCGCCTCCCAGACAAGCTGTGGAGACAATCAATCCTTCATGATATTTTTCCAACAATTCCTTGTCGATACGCGGACGCATATAATAGCCCTCCGTCCAGCTATACGAAACCATCTTGATAAGGTTTTTATATCCTTTCAGGTTTTTGGCCAGTACAACAAGATGCCATCCGCTCATATCGGGCTTGCCTTCTTTCAGATGCCTGTTGCGGCGGGCAACGTAACATTCGCAACCGATAACGGGCTTGAACTTCCTGGCTTCTTCTTCCTGTATCTTTATTTCAAGTTCCCCTATTCGTTCACCGTCGCCTTCTTGTCCGCCCTGTTCCAAGGTCTTTATTTCGGCTTTCATTTCCTTGATAGCGGCGTCATATTTGGAATTTTTCTTTTTCACATAATTGTAAAATTCTTTTACTCCAAACATTGCGCCATGGTCAGTGAGCGCTATCGCTTTCATACCATCTGCAATAGACTTATCCACAAGGTTTTGGATACTCGCCTGTCCATCCAGCATGGAATACTGGGAGTGAACGTGTAAGTGTACAAAATTATTCATATCTGTTTTTTTTCTTTTTCACTTTTTTGTAAAGTTACAACAAATAGAAGCTCTGCTAAAGAAAAACCATTAACAGTTTTCAACAAACAAGCATTTTTTTTATATCAGGATTCGGACAAGCGACAGATTGCAAATTGTCCCGTTTCAAAAAACGGCGGCGATCCAAAAAGTATTCTACTATAAAATACTGGAAACCAGAATAAAGCAAAAACAAGGATAGAACTTCGCCAACCCGGTTATTTAAGGCGCAAGAATAAATAAAAATTAATACGGGTATCCGTCACAATGCCAAGGTTTGATACAAATATTGACAAACTCGATCTGAATCAGGATATATAATTATAATTCAGGCAGTTGAAATATAACCCGGGCAATGATTGTAAATATATCCCTTATATTTGAACCCGGGCAGGTACTTTTTAAAAATAAAAAACTACCCGATCAGGTAGTAAGTATCACCAAATTATTGTCATACATTTGCAAAATCAAAAAACGAGTTTTTTTTAACTGAAAACCAAACGTGAAATGGAAAAAGATAAATTATATTCAAGAAATGCACTGTATATTGATTCCATTGAACAGGAGGAAATCAAGAAGTGTAGAATAGTGATTGCCGGCGCCGGATTAGGCGGTAATATTGCTGAATGTGCGCTCAGGCTGGGTTTTGAAAACATACTCATTGTAGATGGCGACAGGGTGGAGCAATCCAATTTGAACAGGCAAAACTATCTTTTCCCGGATATTGGCAAATATAAAGCAGAAGTAATATATCAGCGGCTCAAAGATATAAATCCGGGGGCCAATATTCAATACGAAACTGTTTTCATTGATGAAAACAACCTGCATAAATACATCATCAATAAAGATATAGCAATTAATACCATGGATTTCACGTCTCAAACGCCCTTTTTATTTGACGATTGTTGCGTGAAAAAACAAGTCCCTGTTTTACGGGTGGGCTGGTTTTGTTTGTGTTGTCAACGATGAAAAAATTTCTCTGCGAATATTGCAGAAAGAAGGAGGAACTCTGGAACTTGAAATGGGAAAATACATTGCCGGTTATTTGCATTTTTGGGGTGAAGACGAGCCTTGGCTACAAGAAATAATCGAAAAAGTAAAAAAACAGATAGAAGAAGACCATCATGAAATGCCGCAGTTAGCTGTTTCATCCTGGCTAACAGCCGGATTGACAACCCAAATCCTATTTCGACTGGCAACCCGTAACCCGATAAAATATTTCCCCAAATTTTATCTTTTATCCGCCAAAGATTTATCGTCGCAGACTTTTGATCTCGAAAATTAAATTAGGTTTTTATTGGTCGCAAATGCAACTGCTTCGGCAATCGTGTGTACATTAAATGTAGAGAATATATTTTTTTTGTGAAATTTTATTGTATTGACGTCCACAAATATTTTTTCTGCAATCTCCGAATTGGACAGGCCCTGCGCAGAATATCGCAATATCTCCGTTTCTCTCTCGGACAACAGGATAACATTTTCCAGAAGCCATTTCTTTGATTGAGGAGAATAGACATATTCGACGTCGTCATCTATTTTATTGATGGTTATCTTGCCCGGAAGCGATCGGCTTGACAAAGTAACGGTACACATGGCCAGCCAAATTTGTCCATGAGGATTTAAAATCATTGGCGTCAATTTGTGGTTTATTAAAATTTTTCTTTTATTTTTATTTAAAATATGGAAATCATAAGAAATAGTGTATTTCATCCGATCTTCCAACGACGTATTATGATAAAAAGAAAAACCGGCCCGATTGATCTCCTGCAAGAGTTCCAATTCTGTTTCCGGAACAAACATCCGGTAATACATGTATCCCAATCGTGCAATTTCTTCCGGAGAATGACCGTTAAGGAGCAAGGGATTTTTTGAAACATATAAAAAATTCTGTTTAAAATAATCAATCACATATACGCTCATATTGGAAGAACGGGCAAAAGCGTCTATCGCGTCTATACAAGGGCGTATCTTTTGATAATCTTCATCGGACATTCTGCCTTTAAACATTATCGGGACGAAAAATTCATCAATTATATCTTTCATTAAATGAAGCGTCATTAAACTTAACAAATACAAATATATAAAAATAGATAATAATAGAGTAAAAATGAAATATTTTTTTTATGTTGATAAACAATATTCCATTTCTTTGAATTTTCGAAAAAATAAATGAAACCCGGAATGGAATATGGATATTACATTCTGTATAAACGCTTATACCTGTAATTTTTCAATTTTCTCCAATAGATCATTTACCTTGTTCTTTAAGCCGTTGAAAAATTTAATTCTTTCCCTGGCGGATGCTCCACTTAAAAACAAGGATTTGGAAATAGTATTTCTCGTCCATTTTTCCACTTCGCTACAAAAATAATTATTGGAAGTGAAAATTCCATTAATGGTATAAAGTTTGATGGAAGTAACATTGACGCCGCCCCGTTTGGTTATCATAAAATCGTTCATAATATCTACCGGACTTAAATACATCCGGAAAAAAACTTCTTTCCCTCTGAATTCTTTCGATTCTCTCTCCGTCATTTTTTCAAGATTTTCTATAAGTTGAAGTAATTGCCGGCAAATGAGAAACTGTTTTTCTTTATTTTCAAAACAATCCAAATCGGAATAATAATCCAACAAATGCAAAATAGGCTCAATCGTATTGTTGGTCCATATTTCCGTTGAAGGAATTTGTTTATAAGCGTCCGTTATTTTATTGTAATAGACAAGCAGTTGAGCTATATCCAAACTTTCAATGAACTTGTCATAAGTCAATCGCAGATTATTTACACTTTCAAACCAAGTATAGATTTTGAATAGCGTTAATTCCAAAAACGGGGAAAATTGCGGCGCCGGAATATCCATAGCCATAAAAACGATTTCTTTTTCTTCCGATTTGGAAATTCCTTCCATCAAATCGGACAAATTTTTCATATAGGAGTAATAATTATCCATATCATTTAAATCCAAAGGCGTGTATTTAAACAGGATATTATCCGTTTGCCGATTAATAACAGCATCCATGGATACATTGAAATATTCGCATAGTTTTGTCAATTCGTTCAATGTCAATTCTTTTTCACAACGAATTCGTCTGTAAGCGGAATCGGGACCCACATTTAACACATCGCTTACTACATCCACCAAACGGAATTTGGAAGACAATTTACTCTTTACTGTTTCAAAAAATATTTTTTGTGTGTTCATAAATTTACCCGTTTAGACTAGTTCGGAAAATCAGTTGTGAAGATAAATATTTTTTGCAATAATTCACAAAGAACAATACACATTTTGCAATAATCCGTAAATCTTATAAACCACTTGGAAAATATTACGAAAAAAAACAAAAAAATCATTTGCTGTTACTCAAATTACGAAAAACTGCTGCATTTCCAAAACTAGTACGCAAAAACTCGTTTTAGAGAGCTTGATTTCCATATTACATTTGCAACATGAAAACAACAACAATAAAAAATGGAAACAAAGTTTTTCGAAAATATTAAAATGGTATCATTAACAAGTAATTAAACGATGAAAAAAATTGCACTAACCGGAACATATTCGACCGGAAAAAACGACATTTTCGAAAAAGTAAATGAATATCTTCCGACTACCCTATCGGGTAGTTTTACAGCGGAATGACGTAAACTACCTTATCGGGTAGCAAATTGAATTTGGAATTACCATACCTTTGCCGTATCAAAAAGAAAAAATGCAAAAGTAAAAGGTCATGAATACATTCATGATGAAATATCAAGATAATTGCTGAATTGGCTGTAAAAACAAATTATAGAAAACATCGGATAAATACCTGTAATATAAATCATGACGATAATGATCGAATGAGCGGCGTCATTGAAATTATCGCATAAAAACAAGAAATTATAATGAGAATATTCTTTTTTAACCTGTTTATTTTTTCCGTGCTTGGAGCATCCGCTCAGCAAGTAACTCTCTCCGGAAAACTCACGGACGCCAAAGGCAAGCCCGTTGCGATTGCATCCCTGGCATTACGTAATCCAAAAGACACGACAACAATTGCCTCTGCCGTCAGTTCCGCCACCGGAGAATTTTCTTTTCATACAAAAGCCTTGCCTCAAGCTGTATTAACCGTCAGCCACCTGGTTTTTGAAGAAGAACACCTGAACCTGAGCCTGTATAAAGACACGGTTCTGAATGTCGTACTGGTTCCGCGCAATCATCTCCTGAATGAAGTAACAGTCACCGCTTCCAAACCGCGCTACACTATCCGCGATGACGGAAACATGATCGTCAATGTGGAACGGATACCCGGTTCGGAAAACGATAATGCGTTTGACCTGCTCAAAAAACTGCCCGGAGTGATTGCCTCCGACAATCATGGTGTATCGCTTCATGGAA
This sequence comes from Prevotella sp., assembly GCA_031273295.1. Classification (GTDB taxonomy): domain Bacteria; phylum Bacteroidota; class Bacteroidia; order Bacteroidales; family Dysgonomonadaceae; genus Dysgonomonas. The sequence goes on along the minus strand of JAISSD010000136.1, from coordinate 5,992 downwards.
TGGATGTGGAATTGCAGGTAGACGGACGGGACATGTCATATATGGATGTGACGGCGCTGCTGAAAGCGCTTCCCGCCTTTTCCCTGTCGCAAGTGGAACTGATCGCCATCAAGGGCGCTGAACACGACGGAACTTCGCAGGCAATTATCAACCTGAAAACCAAACGGCAAACGATAGACGGATATTTCGGCATGGCGGGAGCCGGCGGACGCAATTATTTCAAGGGTAGCTATTTGGGCGTTGGACAGGCTTTCGTCATGTTCAAAGCCAAAAATATTACATTCAATACGACATTTAGCGCCGACTACTTCAAAATAAAAGCTTCCGGAACAGACAGTACTTGGCTCGGAGGCGTTCAAAAAAGCATTGTCAACAACGCTTGTCAAACAGACAGGGAACTCCATTTGTCCAACAACTCCGGTTTGGCCTGGGACGTCAAACCCGGACAAACGCTCTTTGCCAATTTATCGCTCTTCGACAGCCGTTTAGATCGCCTTGCCGAAAGTAACTATCAAAACCGGACAGACAATTCAGGCGTTCATACCGTAGCCAAACGAAACGCGCCCCGCTTTTTGGTTTCCGGCAATGTGGAATACCGGTTAGGATCGCTATTGAAACTCTATTACGGATATGTCCGTGGCAATAGCGGGTACGACGAAGATTTTGAAAACGCCTATAATGATTTACCGGCTGTTTCGATCGTTCATAACGAAGACAATATCGAAGAACAGCACATCGGCAAACTGGATTTCAGCCGGAAATACCTGTCGGAAAAACTGACGGTTAGAGCCGGAACGAAAGCCGTATTCGCTTCCCAGAAAAACGATTCCCGCTATATTCCGAACACGCTTGAGGCTTACCGCGACCGTTCTTTCGATGCAAACGAAAATATTATGGCCCCTTATGTTTCCCTGTCCTACAGAATATCGGATAAAATCAATGCGACAATCGGTCTTCGCAATGAATACACCTCCTATTCGATAGAGGACATATCCGGCGGTGAAAATGCGCGTCCGGATTATTGGAATTATTTGCCTCACGGTCATCTCAATATTCGCGTTACTTCGTGGTACAGCGTTACGCCTTATTTTACCTCCAGTGTAAGAAGACCTCGATACCAGGCATTGCTACCGGGGAAAAGATATTCGGACGAATATAATTATTCGACGGGCAATCCCCGTCTCGAACCGGTAAAAATTTATTCTTTTGCCGTCAGCAACACCTTCCTTGACCGGATAAGTCTCCACGCAGGATTTGCCTGTTACCTGGATAATTTTAACAGTGTCAGGATCGACAGAGGCAACGGTATTACGGAAACTGCCTACATGAATGCGGTGGACGAAAGATGTCTTAAAATTTCATCTACTGTTCCTTTCAGTCTGTTTGCCGACAGATTCAGTGGAAATATCAATTACAATTGGAATACGGGACAATATTTTAATCCACGCAATGGTTTCGTCCTGCCTGACCGGAAAAATAAAAGCAATACCATGAATTTGAAAGGATATTTTAATTTTCAAATTACGCCGGCCATCGGTGTGAACAGTCTGGTGAATTATCAAATCAAAAACACAACCCTGCAAACGGAACACGACCCCTATGCTTCGCTTGATTTGGGCTTGAACATGACACTTTTAAAGAGCAAACAATTATCGCTTGCGCTGAACGCCTGCGATATTTTCAATTCCGTAAAGAACCGTTATAAAGTGTATTACGATGAAAATGTATTTGTCAGCGACCGGGCAATTCCGTCGCGATATGCGGGATTAACGGTTTCATACCGTTTCTTCGGTGGAAAAAGATTTGATACGAAAGATGCCGAAACGAACGACACCGACAGGTTCACAAAATAAAAATTAATGGGTATCCGTCACAATGCCAAGTCTTGATACAATATGCTTTAATCAAGAATATTACCAAGTTCGAACTGAATAAGTATATAATTATAATTCAAGCAATTGAAATATAACTTGGGCTGGGCAATAATTGTAAATCGCATCCGAAGGTTGAAAAAATTTTGAGTTTTTTGCCTCATTTTTTCGGATAACCAATTTTTTTGTAACTACTCAGGTATAAAAATGCTTTGTAATTATTGAAATATTGTAAAATAAATTATTATATTCGCACTATGGAAGAGATGGTGTCAATATCCCGTTCGGAATATGAACGGATGAAGCAACAAAGTTCGGAATACGAGCGAATGAAGCAACAAATCGCATCATTGCAGGAGGAGTTGTCTTTGTTAAAAAGCGGACGTAGCAGCCGCTCTACTCCTCCCTCGCACGATATTGGCCGGAGCAACGGGAATTCCCTGCGTTCGAAAAGCGGGAAGAAGTCTGGCGGTCAATGCGGCCACCAGGGCCATACCTTGCCAAAGAGCGATCATCCGGATGAAATATGAGCATGCGGTTATTGCAGGAATTTTTTTCTACCTGAGTAGTTACGCAAGATTAAATGAAAATAGTATTGCTATAAAAAGGATCTTTCTCCGAGTCATATCTTTTCTATACAATCCATGTACATTAGCCTCTCGGTCAATGTACATGGATTGTGTAAATTATAATTGATCGCCAAAACATATTCGTACTCCTATCCAGCCATCTCCATATTGGTATGCAGTTAGCTAATAAATGCAAAATTACCTCTATTTATGAATATATGTATTTGTGTACAATGAAGTTTCTTTTGTAATAGATTTACGGTATGTTGTTTATTTTAAGTAAATTATATTTTGATATCTATGTTTTCTTTGTATATAAACGATTTTTGTCTGATCGTTCGTGTTTTCCCGATCCCGACGGCTATCAGCCATAGGGTTTGGCCGTGTGTTGTATCAAAGGATAGTAGCGCTTGGGAAATTGGTGAATCGCAATGTCATGGCGAGTAATGTGTGATAAATGACTGATAAACGGTTAGTTGATGTTTTTTTGACAGGCATGCAAGGCGGCGGACAGATATGCCGGTCTGCAATTCGATTCGTTTTTCACTTTCAGTATCCCTTTTGCCGGGTTCCGGGTATTCCGGATCTTTCTCTGCCAGTTGTTGACTGTTGGCTGAAAAGTAACTTGCGGCTGAAAAATCAACAACTATACGCTCTTTTTTATACCTTTGTTCGGAATTATTAAAAATAGACAGTACATGGCATTTAATATTGCGGATATTTTACCCTTGATTATCATAGCGCTCACGGCGCTTACCAGTATAAAAGGATTTAATGACGGGGCTTTCTTCGACAGGTATAAGTTCAATGTGGGAGCCATATCCGGAAAACCGAAACAGTGGGACCGGCTGCTGACCTCGGCTACATTGCATGGCGATTCCATGCATCTCATCTTTAATATGATGACCTTGTATTTCTTTTCCGATACAATTATACAGGCATTGGGAATTTGGCAATACCTGGCAATATATTTCGGATCTGTCGTCGGAGGCGGTTTGTTATCCCTGTGGATTCACCGGAAAGAATATTATTACAGCGCCATCGGCGCTTCGGGCGGAGTAGTCGGTATCTTGTTCGCCGCCATAGCTTTATTTCCCGGTATGACTCTTGGCGTTATGTTTATCATTCCAATGAAAGGATGGATCTTTGGTATCCTCTATCTTGGATATTCCATATACGGGATGCAAACAAAACAGGGAAACATAGGGCATGACGCGCATTTGGGAGGCGCGGTCACAGGACTTGCTCTGGCTGTGATCTTTGCGCCGGTGATACTGGAAATGAATGCATCATATATCGGAATGATGATAATTCCGCTGATTGTTTTGGTATATTTTGTTTTGAAAAAGAAATAATTGTACATTTGTCGCCCTTAACGCAAACGGAAAGACAAACCAATGTTTCAATCTGTAAAAACTGTTTTGTTCATGGGGCATGACATTTGTTACATTGTTGTAGATCACGTATATGTTGTAAATAAAATGCGATAATAATGACTGACGGTAAAGACTTTATAGAGTATGACGGGGACGATGCGGTAAAATTTATACAGAACCGTCTTCCCCGGGAAATGAAAGGAAAATACACCTTCGACGAGATAAATTATATCATTGATACAGTCTATGACTTCTATGATGAAAAAGGATTCCTGGATGAAGAAACCGACGAAGATTCGGTTGTCAATATTGACGAAGATGAAATCGTTGCATACGTACTGAAATGTATGCAAAAAGACAGGATTAATAATTTTACGCAAGATGAAGTAGCCTTTATTATACAGGGTGAGCTTGCTTATTGCGATTCAATAGGAATATTTGAATAGAAAATCTCACAAACGAATAATTTTTTAATTTTATTGATTATGAAACATTTTTCAGTTCTTGCAGCAATATTTATGAGCTGCGCGGTTATATTTTCTGGCTGTGGAGCCAGTGATACAGTAAAAGGCGGCGGTATAGGCGCAGGTGCGGGAGGCGCGCTTGGCGCAGGTATCGGAGCTATTATCGGCGGCGGTAAAGGCGCTGCATGGGGCGCAGGTATCGGAGCGATACTGGGAGGTACGGCAGGCGCTGTTATCGGCAACAAAATGGATAAGCAAAAGAAAGAATTGGAGCAGATCAATGGCGCCCAGGTTGAATCTATCAATGACGGGCAAGCTATCAAGGTTACTTTCGAATCGGGTATCCTGTTTGCCACTAACTCAAGCACGTTAAGTTCTGTTTCTCAAAGCGCCTTGTCCAGCTTTGCCGCTTCTTTGAATAGCAATCCCGATACTGACGTGCAGATATACGGTCACACGGATAATACCGGCAATGACGCCATCAATAACCCCTTATCCGAAAAACGCGCGCAATCCGTCTACAACTTCTTGCAGTTGAAAGGCGTTTCAGGTAAGCGTATGGTATCTCAAGGTTTCGGTTCTACCCAGCCTGTTGCCGACAACAGTACAGCTGTCGGAAGAACTCAAAACCGCCGTGTTGAAATCTACATCCTTCCTAACGAAAAGATGATCAAAGACGCGGAGCAAGGTAAATAAATCGCTTTATATTTATATAATGTTGGAGGAGGCTGTCTGAAAAGGCAGTCTCTTCTTGTTTATTCCGGTTTATTCCGGACGGCAAATTTGAGGGTTTGATCCAGTGCCGTTTAAACAGATGTTTCAGCTTCCTCAGCTTCCTCAGCTTCCTCAAATTCCTTAATTTCTTTAATTTCCTCAAATTCCTTACGTACCTCGCTGTCAAACCTGAAAATGAAAGGCTTTCAGCCTTAACGGCCATGCGGCAAATGGCGTTGCCAAACTTGTACCGTACCGGGTTTTGGAGTACAAAGACCTCGTTTTTACCTGATTCCAATAAACAAAACAACCCCGGCAAAGGAATATTATATGCCCCAAACCTCATTAAAATAAAAGTGGGATACAATAATTTTGACAGATAAAGAATGAGATGTTTCAGTTTCCTCAGCTTCCTCAATTTCCTTACATTGCCTTGAAGAGAAGATCAAACCGGTTTGGATGACGTCGCAGGCATAAAAACACCCTCTTTGTTCGGTTTGCATCCAATTTCCGCAAATTGGATATAGAAAGGCGGAAATGCGCAACACCCTGTCCAATTGTATTCTGTACCTTTGCGTCCGCAATGCAACTCTTTAGCTGGAGTTGGAAGCGCTTATTGTCAATTAAATTAAAAAGAGATGAAAACAAGAATCAAATATCCGGTTTTGACCTTCGGGGTTATCCTGTCGATATTCCGCCTCATATTTCCGTTAATTGGATATAGAAAGGCGGAAATGCGCAACACCCCCTTCAATTCGGTTCAGTATCTTTGCGTCCATATAAAAACTCTATAATTGGATATATCAGTACTTATTATTAATTAAATTAAAAAGAGATGAAAAGAAAGATTATGAATTCTGTTCTGGCCTTCGGGGCCATTGCCATGCTGTCGTTGTTCGGCAGTTGTTCCAACGACGAAAGCGGCAGCGAGGCTGTTGCCGGTAAAACAAAAACGGTCAAGGTGCGTATCAGCGTTCCTTCCACTTATTCCGAAGCGG
>JAISSD010000052.1 GCA_031273295.1 Prevotella sp. | reverse complement strand
TTCCTACGGGCTGCAGGCGCTGCAAAATTCAATCATCCCGACGTATTCCGCTATAAATTTATTTCTCATGCTCAAGGGTCGCTTCACCGTTTGGAATAGCTTTAACCTGACGGCTATGCTTTCACCGGTTTGATGGTTATAGCTCCAATCGTATCTTCATGCGCAGTAGCAAGAAGCAAACTGAAAAAATCATTCTCGTCAATCTTGTATTTTTGAACCTGAATATGCTTGTTCACACCTTCGGATAACAGATTGAAAAAAAACGGAAATAAAGATTTTGAATGATATTCCTTTTGTGATTTAGGAAACGTCAAACTGATTGCAGACTTTTCCCGGTCATTAAAGTACTGTTCCACATAAGAAAATGTATAAGAGCCATTATCATTCTCTGTCAGTATCCCAGCCAACTCTTCATTGACATAAACGTTTGCGTTTCTCATATATCAGCCGGATTTTTAATAACTAAATCAATATACATTCCCGGTACATTCGCAATTTTATCCAGAGTCTTTACAGAAGGATTTCCTTTCCCCGTTTCTACCTGTTTTATTGTTCGCAAGGCAACTCCGGATATATCAGCTAAATCCTGCTGGGTTATACCTAACAAGGTACGCCTTTCTTTTATTTTTTTATGGATATTTCCTTCGAGCATTATATTGCACTTTTATGCAAATATACAATATTTTCAAGGAATAAAAACGGAATAGAGCATTATATTGCACTTTTGTGTGGTTTTATTTGTGTAATTCAAAAATAAAAGTCATCCTTACAACTGAAAAATTGAAAAACAAGTATAGACAAATGTGTGAAATTCAGACGTCGATCTATACCGTGTCCGGCATGGTTTTGTGCATGGAAGGTATATGGTAAAAAACGCGCGAACAGATGAATTTCCATGCGTTCCTGAAATGCAATCAACTCACGACAAAATATCCTGAGAGAATGTGACAAAAAGTTAAAAACATAATCGACAGACAGCGTTTTTTTCTTTTTTCCCGTCTAATAAATGATTTCGGTCGCTCCGGATATAGACGATTCCCGTCTAAAGGCCAAATCTTTTTTTATTTCACCACACAAAAACTTGAATAAAGCCGTTTTCAGTAAAACTGAGGCTTGCCGGGAATAACTTCATACATAAAACATTGCGGAAATAATTGAATCCTTGTGCGGATTTCAATATGGACGAATTATATCAATCGGATATTAAATAAATTATTATTATTTGGAACTTTAATTAATTTAAAATGTTTATTATGAAAAAATTATTCTATTTGAGTTTCGCCGCAGTAACCTTGCTTTTTACATCTGTGGCTTGCGAAAACGACGATGAGCAAATACTTTCTCCGGAAAAAACGCAATTGGAAGAGGTATTGGAGCAACTTGGGGAAATGGAAAATGTCGAGGACTTCGCCAATATACTGAAAGATATGGATGATGCGGCCCTCGGCGATGAAGCTCTGACGGTATTCGCTGTGATAGACCAACCGGATCAACCGGCTACCGAATCGGAGAAAACAGCTAAAGACGGAGACGAGGGAGGCGAGGGAGATGAAACAGAGGTAACTGACGAAAATATTGCCCGTCATATAGTAAAAGGCGTTTTCGACCTTCCGTCAGAAGAAGGGGATGAGATAATAGTGGAGAGCCTGATAGGCGACCTGCTTAGAATAGAGAGGAAAGATGGAAAGATTCTGGTAAATGATGTGGCCTTAATATCCGCTACCGCTGTCGAAGCGGGATTAAGCAAAATATATGTTGTGGACGACGTATTGCAAGATGCTGAAATCACCAAATATATAGCCAACTTCACGGTGTATGCCGCTAACGAGGAATGGACAGAAGGCGCGGAAGAAAAAACAGTAGCCGAAGAAGCGAAAATAATCTTTTATGAGTTTGAGAATGAAGCATATAAAAAAGTAGACAGTATGTATACGAATGCCGAAGGCAAAGCGGCGTATGTCCACTACTGCGACAGCGGATTATACTATTCGGCAGAGAAAGAGGGCAAGACTTCGTTCCGTGAAAACTACATGGTTATTGGCCTGTTCACAACGCAAGCGCAACTGGATGAGGCTCCCGAATATAAAACGGGAACAGCGCTGGACAAAATAGCGCTGGGAGCATTGAGGATAGCCGATATGAATAAAGACGGCGTTATCGACGAAAACGATAAAGTGGCGTCCGGTTACCTGCCGGTGAATAACGACGCCGAAAACGTCGATCTGTTCATTGTATCGGATACTTATGCAGCCGGTGAAACGGAAGAATAAAGGTTAGTCTGTTAGTTGGAAAGAAAGGGATCAAACCGTTAATTGTTTTTTTTGAAACCCGGATGAATTATTCATCCGGGTTTTTGTATCAATATCAATATCAATATATTTGGTTGGCAATATCCTGTTTGTTATTTACATACTTCGCCTGTATATGGCGTTTCTGTTCCTTTATGGCGGATGACATGCTCTTTTTCGGGAGCTAAATTGTTCCTGTTTTCATTGTTTCATTCCCATTGTATATTTACTCGGTAAGAACATCTTCGCAAGCGAATGTTCACAAATTTTCCGGGGCAAATTTTGTTAATGGCCGTATTTTAGATAACTTTCGCTTTCTTTAAAACAGATCTGCATGGAATTAGTTTATACCCTTGTTATACTGTTATTTGCGGTTGTGTTTATCCTTTTTATGCAGAAGGGGAACAGGCAGCATGGACAGGAATTGAAGAATGAAATAAAGCGTTTGACGGCAGAGAAAGAAGCCCTGCAAAAAGAGCAAATGGATAAAATACGCGAGATAGCTGAAGCCGGAGCCTTGTTGCAGTTGAAGGATGAGCAATTACGGCTTCAAAAGGAAGAACTTCTCGGTACCCGAAACCGGCTTGATAAAGATTTCCGGATATTGGCCAATCAGATACTGGAAGAAAAAACGCTTCGTTTTACGGATATGAACAGGTCGAATATGGAAGCCATTATGAAACCGTTGAATGAAAAGCTTGTAGAGTTTAAGATAAAGGTGGAGGAAACCTACGATAAAGAATCCAAGCAACGTTTCTCTCTGGAGGAGCGTATCCGAGAACTGGTAGCTTTGAACAACCAGATAAGCGAAGACGCCAATAATCTGACCAAAGCGCTGAAAGGCAATAACAAGATACAGGGTAACTGGGGTGAAATGATACTTGAATCCATTCTTGAAAAGTCGGGCTTGAAGAAAGGAGAGGAGTATTTTACGCAGGAATTCATTGTCGATGAAAGCGGTAGCCGTATTCGCAACAGTCAGGACAAGTATATGCAACCCGATATTGTGGTTGTTTATCCGGGCGGACGAAAGATCATCATAGATTCCAAGGTCTCTTTGAGCGCCTACATGAAGTATGTGGAGGCTGAAACGGACGCCATAAAAACAGTTGCGGAAAAGGAGCATATAGCGTCTGTCAAGCAGCATATAGACGAATTGAGCCGGAAGTCTTATCAAGACTATGTGGAATCGCTTGATTTTGTCATGATGTTTATCCCTAATGAACCCGCTTACATTCTGGCAATGCAGCTTGATTCAACGCTTTGGGATTATGCATACCGCAAGCGTATTCTATTGATCAGCCCTACCAATCTCATCGCTTCGCTAAAGGTGGTCGCTGACTTGTGGAAACGTGAATATCAGAGTCGTAATGCCCTTGAGATTGCCAAACGCGGCGCGGCGCTTTATGATAAATTTGCCGGCTTTGTAGAAACTCTTCAGGATGTGGGTAAAAACATAGAACGTTCTCAAAAGGCGTATGACAAGGCGTTTTCCCAGTTGAAAGAAGGGAATGGAAACCTGATGCGTCAGGCGGAAATGCTTAAAGAACTGGGAATTAAAGCGCAAAAAGAACTTCCGGACAGCAGGGAATAGTTAAATGTTACTAATTTTTGGAGGAGAAACGGCAAAACATGTTTTATAACATAAAAATATATTACCTTTATACTGTATTTTTCATGGTATTAGATTTAAGGTTAACAATAAAGATTGGTTGTCGGGATGACAACCTTTTCTTTTTTAAGCCCTTTTATCAGACCTTTTTTTAATACCTGAGTAGAGTTACAAGGAATTTAAGGCGGTCGGGGGGAGGTTTTTGGGAATGAATATGTGATTGATGAACATCGTTAATTCCCCGTTCTTTTGGCTTACAATCGGCAATCAGCGGAACGCAGTGCAGTCAAATCCGAAAGAGTAGGAGGGACTTTGTAACCTTAACTAAAAAATAAACTGATAAATTTTTTTCTTTCATTTATTATATATACTTTTGTGGAGCTTTTACGATACTCCCTTCACCGGTACGGTTTGAAATTAATATTTATAAAAAAATTATATTCATGAAACCTGTACTTTTATACGGCTTGCTGGCCAGTTTGTTTTTATGCTTTGGTTCGTGCAAGAACACGGACGAAGAGTTCCTGCCTGACGATGCCTTGCCTCCGGTCAAGGAGGGTTATGTTCGTATGCAAATTACTGTTCCGGGTCTTGCCCCGGTGTCTACTTATGCCTTGAGTGAATCCGACGAATACCGTGTATCGGAAGTCGATGTGCTGGTTTTCGGTTCGGACGGTAAATACCTGTGCCGGGCGTATGCTCAGGGACAGGACATTGTCACGGACAGTAGCAACAGCAACAAAAAGACTTTCGATGTGTATCTGGATGGAGCAGGCAACGCTACCGGCGCTTGTGTCATGGTCGTTGCCAATGCGCATGATGCGGTTGAGGCTGTCAATACCGCGTCTCCCTTTGATGCTACTACCACCAGGGAAGCTGTCATGCAATCCGTGCGGTTCGATTCTTCGGGCAAGTGGAATGTGCCCGAACCACCCGCTACGGATATCACTCCTTTTCCGATGTGGGGTTGCCTGTCATCTGTAGATTTGAGCAATACGGCCAGTGTCCCGGTTCCATCCATTCCTCTGATACGCAGTGTGGCAAGGATAGATGTTGGAATTAACTTCCCTGACGATGTGATTGACGGTACGGAAACAGGCCGGGGACTGGGTACAACCTTCACCCTCGAATCGGTTGAGTTGCACAATTCGCTTGACGGAGGACTGGTAGCTCCGGATGGCGGTATCTATCCTGCTTCCGCACCTTCCATCCCGACTGCTCCTGCTCCGGGAATCAATGATTCTCCGGTACCTTTCTATTCCGCTGCTCCTGCCAGCGCCACTGCCGACGGATTCAGTCCAGACAGGTATTCGTGTACCGGAGCCATTTATATGGCCGAGCAATTCGCCGAGCCTGCCGTTGACGGTGGCGGCCCTGCAAAACGTCCCTGTCTGGTCATCGGGGGCAGGTATGGCAGTTCTACGGCTGACATCACCTACTACCGCCTTGACTTTGTCGGCGGCAGTTATCCAAACCAGGAGTTCCTGCCTATTCTGCGCAACCATCGTTACCGCTTCAATATCACAAAGGTGGACGGGCCGGGTTATGATACGCCGGAGGAGGCTTTTGACGCCGTTCCCGTCAATCTGACGGTCAGTCTGACTGCTACGGACGAGTCCCTTACTTCTTATGTTTACGACGGTCAGTATGTTCTGGGGGTCAGTCAGGACGAATATGTTTTGGACAGGGCGTCCACGGCAGACGCCTTTAAACCAAGCAATGAACTGAAAATATCCACCACATTTGCAAATTACAGGATTGTATCCGTATTGCCGAACCCGGGTACCGCCGATGCCGCCTGGTTGACAATCCTGCCTTCTCCCGGCGTCGGTACTTACAGCGGCCCTGCGAATACCCATACACTTTCCGTGACTGCCAAT
>JAISSD010000144.1 GCA_031273295.1 Prevotella sp. | reverse complement strand
TCCCGAAAATATCAATTCATCAAATTTTCAAGTGCAAGGTTTTTGAGTGCTTTTGCCATATTTCCTTGCATTTGAAACAAGAAAATGCGCACTATATCTATTGATTAATTGTATGTTACACGTTTTTCAGCCGCCCCTAGATACTAACTGGACCCGGTCATAAATCAGGCGGATAAATAATTGACCTCAATCAATTCTCCAGTCAAATATTTTACTTTGTTTCCAAAATGCACTATATTTGCTGCATAATAGAAACAAAATAGAAATGACCTTTCTTGAATTTAAAGATAAGATGTTCGATTTAGCATGCTTTAATACCTACCAGGTATACGCATGGCAGCCCGGTTTTGATCGAAATAACCTCACCCGGTGGGTGAAGAAAGGCTATCTTATACGATTAAGGCAAGGTTCTTTTGCTTTTTCCGGGTACAAGAACAAGCCCGATTACCCGCTTTATTTCGCTAATCGAATTTATCGTCCATCCTATATCAGCTTGCATACGGCTCTGGCTTTTTACGGGATGATACCCGAAGCGGTGGTACAAATTACCAGTGTAACATCTCTTAAAACGGAATCATTCAATAATGATTTTGGAGAATATTCCTATAAGAGCGTCAAAGAAGATTTGATGTTTGGGTATGAACTAAAGCCAATGACGGACAATCGTACCATACAGTTTGCTACAGCTGAAAAAGCCTTGCTTGATTTGCTGTATCTTTATCCATTCTATAACAGCGAGCAGGAATTGGAAGAACTGCGTTTGGATGAAAATTACCTGCAAGATGACTTGAATACGGATTTGCTCATGGATTATTGCGCCAAGTTCCAATGCAAGGCGCTTGACCATCGTGTAAAGTTACTTTTTAAAACATACGATTTATGATACAGGTAAAACATATAAAAAATTATTTTCCGGCTCAAATCAGAGAAAATTCCATCTTTGACAAACATATACTGAAAGAGTATTTGCAATTGATGATATTAGACCACCTTTCTTCTTCTCCGTATATCCGAAAGACGGCTTTTATCGGTGGTACAAATCTGCGTTTAGTAAGGGGAATAGACCGATTTTCCGAAGATTTGGATTTCGACTGTAAAGACTTGTCAAAAGAGGAATTTATAGAAATGACAAATGGAGTCGTCCGGTTTTTGGAACGTTCGGGCTTACGGGTGGAAGCAAGGGATAAAGATAATTCGAAGTTAACTGCTTTCAGGCGTAATATCCATTTTCCCGAACTGTTGTTTGATTTGGGATTGAGCGGACACAAAGAAGAACGTTTTCTGATTAAGGTTGAAAGTCAAGACCAGGGAATTATTTACGAACCGACTATTACAAACGTCAAAGGTTGCGGATTTTTCTTTCCGTTCCCGGTACCTTCCGATGGCATACTATGCAGTATGAAAATTGCCGCCATGTTAGCCCGCGCTAAAGGACGTGATTTTTACGATTTGATATTTTTATTGGCACAGGCAAAGCCGGATTATGACTTCTTGTCGAAGCGTTGCGGAATTCATAATTTGCAAGAGTTCAAACAAGCCGCAAGTGAACTTCTTAAAACGGTCGATTTGAAGAAGAAGCAAAAGGATTTTGAACATCTTCTTTTTAGTAGGGCGAACAGCGAGAAGATTTTACGGTTTGGGGATTTTGTTGATTCGTTAACGGAATAATCAAAGAGGAATCAGGAATCGTAAGGGGGATGCCTGCCAATTAATTTTACATTTATATTTCACGGTGAATGGAATTATGTCATAAAACCCAATGAAATATAAACTTTATTTACGGACGATTCCTAAGTTGAGCGAATAACTTTTTGATGCCAACACATAACAAACCAGGTAATTTCAGTATGGACGATAAACTAAAAGCGGATATAAACAAAAAAGTCGATGAGGCGGCACCGTCCCGGATCGTCCTGGAGATAACATCTTCACAGGGCGTTTTTCAACTTTCCGGTATTTCAGGAGGGTTGATACAAGCACGCAAAATTCATTCATGAACTGGGCTTCAAATACCTTCAAACCGGTCATATTCCAGTCAAAGCAGGCTCTGGAAAAATGGCGGGAGGAGAAAGCGAAAACACCGGAACCGGCGCTCAAGGAAGCCGAAAAGGGGAAATGCCACCTGCTTTTTGTGACGCAGCTCGTTTTGTATTGGCGCCTTGTTATTGGCAAAGTATAGTCGCCTGCAAGGAAAGTTTGTCAAAGCTTTTGCCGAAAGAAACCGGATTGATATTCCCGGGGCGGTTCACGCAAACACAAATACAAAAGAAGTTATAACGCCGCGTAAAACACATCTGTTTTGGTAAAAGAAAGTTCAATTTATTAAAAAAAATGAAAATAGTTCCGAAGCATGCTTTTATTTTGTTTCTTTGCAGCGAATTTGGGTGTTTTGCGCCCGCATGTGAAGAGTTGTTATCCGGTAAGGAAAGTATTTAATGCAACATTAATTTATAATTGATTGTTGTTATGCATGTAAAAATAACAAACAGGTCTGTGGTCTTAATTGTTTCAGTACAAAATGTCTGATAAACGGCAACCAAGAACGATATCCTTGTTTACCTCGGGAGTAATTTCTACTGTAAGTATCACTCTTGTGCTTTTTCTGTTGGGACTGACCATATTGGTTGCATTCACGGGAAAGGGGCTTGCTTCATATTTTAAGGAAAATATGGGTATGTCCATCGAGTTGACAGGCGATATGGACGCGGTTGCCATTCGGAAAATGAAAGAAAGAATAGAGGCGAATCCTTATGTGAAATCAACGGCTTACATAAGCAAGGAAGAGGTAAAGAAGCAACTTGTAGACGATTTGGGCGGCGATCCCGAAGAAGTGCTGGGCTACGACCTGTCGCGGAGTTACTTCGATGTGTTCATCAAATCAGGATATGTGAATACCGACAGTATAAAGAAGGTTGAAGCCAGTTTTAAGGATTTTAAATTGGCCAAAGGCTTGTCTTTTAAAGAAGAAGATATTGCGCTGGCCAATCAAAACCTGTCGAAGGTGGGTTCTATTCTCCTCATACTGGCTGTCATACTTGTTTTTATATCTTTTACATTAATAAGAAATACAATACAATTAAATATATATTCGAAACGTTTTCTTATTAATACGATGCGGCTTGTAGGAGCGACAAACGGCTTTATCAGACGTCCGTTCATATTGAGTACGGTTGTTTCGGGCATAATAGCGGCCATTTTGGCCGATGTGGCTATAACGGGGCTTGTTTACTATTTCACGAATGAATATCCCGAACTGATATCCATAGTGACTATGACGGAATTGCTGATAGTGTACGGAGCTGTGTTGATTTCGGGGATAATGATTACTATTTTGGCCACTATATCGGCTGTGAACAGATATTTAAGAATGACAACGAATAAACTTTATCACGTTTAAAGTATGGACAAGAAAGATTTTGCATTTGGCAAACGGAATTACATCATTTGTGCGGCGTCTGTCGTTCTCATCGTTGCAGGGTTTATACTGATGACGGGGCCGGCGTCGAGTGTGGAAGGCGGTTTTGAAGCGGATATTTTCAGTACGCGGAGGATTGTGGTTGCTCCAATGACCTGTTTTGCCGGCTTTCTGCTTATGATTGCGGGGATATTGTGTCCTCGTAAAAAGGACTTGGCTGACGAAAAGAAAGTGCGCGGCTAAACACAAAACCATGATTTGTAATGAGTATTATTGAAGCAATTATTATTGCTATTGTAGAGGGGCTTACAGAATTTTTACCGGTATCCTCCACCGGGCATATGATTATTGCTCAAAGCCTTTTGGGAGTTGAGAGCAACGAGTTTGTAAAAGCGTTTACCGTAATTATCCAGTTTGGGGCCATATTGTCGGTGATTGTATTATACTGGAAACGCTTTTTCCGTTTCGGGGAGGCGGCTGGATCCGGAAATACCGGTTTTATTAACCGTGTTTTATATAGATATGAGTTTTACTGGAAACTTTTGGCAGGGTTTATACCTGCGGCCATCTTGGGATTCATTTTCGACGACATGATAGATGAATTATTGGAAAGTGTATTGGCCGTATCCGTAATGCTTGTATTGGGAGGTATTGTTATGCTGTTTGTCGACAAATGGTTTAACCGTTCGGAAGAAAGAGAACAGGCTCTCACTTGCAAAAATGCGTTTATTATAGGTTGTTATCAGTGTGTCGCTATGATACCGGGCGTATCCCGTTCTATGGCGACCATTGTAGGCGGTATGAGCCGGGGGCTTAGCCGAAAGAGCGCGGCTGAGTTTTCTTTCTTTCTTGCTGTTCCTACTATGGCTGCCGCGACAGGTTATAAATTGATGAAACTGATAATGTCGGATACCGGATATGAATTGTTGAAAGATCATCTGGTAGTATTGGTTATCGGTAATGTGGCAGCATTCGCCGTCGCATTGCCGGCTATTAAATTTTTTATCGGTTTTGTTACCAGATACGGCTTCAGGCTGTTTGGCTGGTATCGTATTATTGTCGGGGGTATCCTGCTGGCTTTATTACTTTCGGGACATGAATTAACTGTCGTCTGATGGATTTTATTTCGGGAGAGGTCTTATACATAAACAAGCCGCTTGATTGGACGTCGTTTGATCTGGTACGGAAACTGCGGAACAAACTTTGCCGGAGACTGGGCGTCAAGAAGTTGAAGGTAGGCCATGCCGGAACGCTGGATCCGCTTGCTACGGGAGTAATGATTGTTTGTACCGGAAAAAAGACAAAGTTGATAGAAACGTTCCAGTACCTGACCAAAGAATATATTGCTACTGTAAAGTTAGGGGAAACCACTCCGTCTTTCGATTTGGAAACAGAAGCGGATGCTGCGTATCCGACGGAGCATATAACCAAAGAGTTAGTTGCAGGGACATTGGCCCGGTTCACAGGAGAAATTCGGCAAACGCCTCCGGCATACTCCGCCTGTAAAGTGGAGGGAAAGAGGGCTTATGAATTTGCACGCGAAGGGCGGATGGTTGAGTTAAAAACCAAATTACTGGTAATTGACGAAATTGAACTTTTAGATTACACTATGCCCGAGATAAAAATACGGGTAGTGTGCAGCAAAGGGACTTACATAAGGGCATTGGCCCGGGATATCGGTTTAGCGTTGGGATCCGGAGGGCATTTGACCGCCTTGGAGCGTACCCGCATAGGCGACGTCACTCTCGGCCAGTGTGTTGCAGGGGAGCAAATCGAAAGCGTCGTGGATGCTTTACTGGATGGGGATATATCCTTGTCTGTTTGTAATTTGGAGTTGTAACTAAATAAATTAATTATAATTATGAAACTTTCTCAATTCAAATTTGATCTGCCTGAGGAATTGATAGCCTCTCATCCTGCCAAAAACAGGGATGAATCCCGATTGTTGGTTGTCAATCGCAAGACCGGAAGTATTGAGCATAAGATTTTCAAAGACATCATTGAATATTTTGACGATAAAGATGTTTTTGTCTTCAATGACACAAAGGTTTTTCCCGCCCGTTTGTATGGAAATAAAGAAAAGACAGGCGCCACTATCGAAGTGTTTTTACTCAGGGAACTGAACGAAGAGTTTCATCTATGGGATGTACTGGTGGATCCTGCCCGTAAGATCCGTATCGGCAACAAGCTGTACTTCGGCGAAGATGATTCTATGGTAGCCGAAGTAATTGATAACACAACTTCGCGCGGGCGTACGCTCCGTTTCTTGTACGATGGCCAGGCCGAAAACTTCCGCAAGGCATTGTATGCATTGGGGGAAACCCCTATACCGAAATATTTGAACAGAGCCGAGGAGGCAGACGATAAAGAACGTTATCAGACTATTTTTGCCAGGCATGAAGGCGCTGTGGTTGCTCCTGCCGCCGGATTACACTTTAGTCGCGAACTGCTGAAACGTATGGAGATCAAAGGTATAGATTTTGCGTATATCACATTGCATTCCGGATTGGGTAATTATCGCGATATAGATGTGGAAGACCTGACGAAGCATAAAATGGACTCGGAACAATTACAGATAACCGGAGAGGCCGCAATGCAGGTGAACAGGGCTAAAGACGCGGGTCGTCGTGTATGCGCCGTAGGTACATCCGTAATGAGGGCGATAGAAACCGTTGTAAGTACGGACGGACATCTGAAAACCAATGAAGGGTGGACAAACAAGTTTATCTTCCCTCCATACGACTTTGGTATTGCCGGTTCGATGGTTACCAACTTCCACTTGCCGCAATCTACTTTGTTGATGATGACAGCCGCTTTTGGAGGATATGACCGTATTATGGATATATACGACATGGCAGTGAAAGAGAAGTACCGCTTCGGCACATACGGTGATGCAATGCTTATAATCTGAATGTTGCCGGATAAAGAGATTGAACATGATGTATTCCTGGGTCTGGGTTCCAATATGGGAGACAGGAGCGAGAATCTGGCTCGCGCCATAAATAGAATAGGAGAGCGGATTGGCAAGGTTATCATTATTTCCGCTTTTTATGTTACCGAACCGTTCGGGTTCGAGTCGGAGAACAGGTTTCTGAATGCCGTATGCGCAATAAAGACCGGGATACGGCCAATGGAATTGTTGCGACGGACGCAGGAGATAGAGCAGGAGATGGGGCGTATGGTCAAATCGGAGAATAAAGTCTATGCCGACAGGATAATTGACATCGACCTGTTGCTGTTCGACGACAGGGTCTATGCCGGCGAGAGGCTTGTGTTGCCGCATCCGCATTTGCATGAACGGGCTTTTGTATTATTGCCTTTGGCCGAGATAGCCGGAGAATATGTTCATCCCGTTTTATGCAAGACGATTAATCAATTGAAAGCCGAATTAGGCTAATATTCATCTTCCGAATGGACAAAATAGGCGGGAAAACACGGTACGCTCTCATTGTGATACCTGTCTGACGCCGTGACAAAGTAATAATATCCGAACTCTCCCGCACTTGCCGGAAACGAATAGCTGTTAGTCCTTAATCCTGTGGCCAATATATTGCCGGGGTTGTTTATATCCATATCTTCCGCCGGGGATGCGTA
Organism: Prevotella sp.; assembly: GCA_031273295.1. Classification (GTDB taxonomy): domain Bacteria; phylum Bacteroidota; class Bacteroidia; order Bacteroidales; family Dysgonomonadaceae; genus Dysgonomonas. The sequence goes on along the minus strand of JAISSD010000144.1, from coordinate 14,341 downwards.
CACATTGTATGTGAAGGTCTCGTTGTCGTCGGGCGAATCCCATTTTATATTCAGACAGCCTTCATGATCCTTGTATACCTGCGTGATTACAGGCGAGTTGGGAGAAATGCTATCCAGCCATGTCAGAGGCGGCAGCTTTGCCGGAGTAGAATAGTAGGCGCGGATAGAATCCTTTATGCCTGTCGGGTTACCGAATACATTTCCCGCTCTGAAGTAGGCTTGTCCTTTTATTTTGTTGTCACGAATATATTTCACCTGGCTCAGTATATCTTCCAGGGGCCAGTTTTGTTCATCCATCTGATATATACCTAATCCGGGTACGACGATCCGGCCGTTACTGTTTGCCATCCAATCGTCGAGGAAGGGATAAAACTGATGATCACGGTAATACATCATGGGGAAAAGAAGGTCGTGTTTACCGCTTTTCATCCAGTGGCCCGCATCCTGAAAAACAGTTTCGTATGCCGTCCAGCCGTCGTTTGGCGATATATGGTTCAATACTCTGTATCTTCCCAATGGAGAACTGCTGATCTGTACCCATCTCTTTATCGATTTCACATTGTCATAGATCTCTGTGACCAATTGATTTATATTATCCCGTCGCCAGTCGTGCAAATTTTTACCGTTGCCATATTTCCTGTATGTGTCGTCATCCGGAAATTTTCGGGTATTGCTTGGATAGCGTATATAATCGAAATGTATGCCGTCCACGTCGTAATTGGCAACTATCTCGTTCACGATAGAAGCCAGTAATTTCTTTGTTTCCGGCCTTCCCGGATCAAGGAACCATGTGCCGTTTACTTCCTTGTAATGATCCGGTTTGTTATTGATTACCGTAGCCTTTTTTCTTTTCCCTCTTCCTGTATATTTTATCTGCGCTTTTTCCATGGGGTAGGTGATAAGCCATGCATGGCATTCCATACCCCTTTTGTGGCATTCTTCTATGGCAAAAGCCAATGGGTCGAATTCTCCCGAATGATTGAAATAGGCGCTTAACGGTTCTATTCCCGACTTGTAAAATACCCGTCCCTGTACCCGGGTTTGGAACAGTACTACATTGAAGTTTGCGTCTTGCAGCAGGTCAAGTATGGCGCACAGTTGTTTTTTTTGCGCATCCGGGCTTGTTCCCTGTACGGGCCAGTCCAATCCCCAATTGGTAGCGAGCCAGACAGCCCTGACCTCTGTGGGAGGCGCCTGCGCAAGGAACGATAAAGGAAACAGAAATGATATTGCGAGTAATTTGAATAACTTCATGCTTTATGATCCGCTAAAGTTCACATCGCTAAACAAGAGGGACGGTAATCGCCAGGGCGAACTCTCACGCGGATCATTACCTGTTTCCACAAGATTTTTCCATAAAACAAGCATGTTGCCCGTGATGTTCATCTCGCTTACCGGAGTTGTCGCTATTCCGTTCTCGACAAGGAAGCCTTCCACACCGAACGAAAAATCTCCTGTTGTAGAGTTGCTGTTGCCTCCGTTGAAGCCTGTAATCCAAATGCCTTTGCGGACGGATCTCAGTATCCCGTCGAAATCTTTGTCGCCATGTGCGGATTGAATAATGGATGGCGAGGCTATTGTAGGCTCAATATCCATTTTCAGGGAATTATACGTATCTATAAAGTATGTTTGAAGTACGCCCCTGTCTATGATGATACGCTCTTTTGTGGCTACGCCTTCACCGTCGAACCATCTTGCCCCGAACGAGCGGGTAAGATGCGGGGTATCGATGACAGTCAGTTTGTCGGATGCGATTTGCCGTCCCAGTTTGTCCAACAGGAACGAGTTCTTTTGTTGTAATGCCGTTCCGTGCATGGCTCCGATCAAGGGAGAGAATAATCGGGAAGCTGTCGTATTGTCGAGCAGCATTTCGTATCTGCCGGATTTTATTTTCTGCCGGCCTGTTTTTTGTTGCGCACGCTCCAAGGCTTTCTTTCCTGTCCCGTTTTTCTTCAGGTCGTCCCAATAGATGGCGCTATCGAACCAGTAAGACTCTGCACGGGCGTCGCCGTTTGTTTTGAGCGCTACTTCTACCGTCAGGTTAAATGCCGAATCTATGCTTTCGGCTTCAAATCCGTTGCTGGCAATCATATACTCGGCGCTTGCGCCGTCATCGTAAGATGAAGTAATGGAGACAATCCGTTTGTCCGATCCGTATATTTCTTCGATTGCTTGCCGGGCTATATCCAGTTTTTTATCCGTGCCGATATTCTCAAAAGAATTGTCATACAAGTCCAGGTTCTGTTCGTTTTCCCTGTAATACCTGTCCGGAGCCGGAAGTTGGCGAAATGTATCTGTCGCTAAATATCCTGTCGAGATAATACCTTCTTTAATGAAGGTTTCCAGTCCGTTTTTATCGATACGGTTTGTTGAAAGCGTTCCATATCTGCCGTCAATAAACAATTCGATATACAGTTTATTCTCGGAGCTTTGATGCAACTTGTCCAACTGGGTATTACGGTACTCGAACGAATTGTTATTTGCCGTGATAATCGAAACCCGCGCGGCTTGGCAACCGTTCTGTAAAGCAACTTGCATAGCCTGTTGCGCTGTATCTTTATGTTGTTTGGTGATCATCATTGTAATATTTCAGGATGCAAACTTAGATAAAAATATGTGATTTTAAGCATGTGGAATAAAAAAATACATGCCTTGGCAAATCAAAACAAATCAAAACAAATCAAATCAAAACAAGACCGACTTTAGCATATATTTTCCAAGCGCAAAAACATGTCGTGCATGATACAAGCATAGCTTCCGTTTGGCCGGAGCGCTGTTTTTGCACGCAGATGATAAACGCAGATCACAGACGATGAGTTTCGCATCCTCCAATATATACCGTGTCCGGCATGGTTTTGTACATGGAAGGCATATGGTAAAAAACGCATGAGCATATGAATTCCGTATATATAATATATTCATGCACAAAAGTATGCCGCGTGAAGTATAATAACATCATCAGGAGAGCGGATTGTCGATTTGAAGCGGTTGCCGGCGGTATCCATAATGTATTAGTAGTTACAACCCAATCGGAATATTCAGGCTTTTTCCCAATTGTGTTTGGCTTGTTCGATATTACTCGGATTTGCCATAAATAGCTATAAAGTTATCAGAATCAAGGCTTTCAATATTCAAACTTCCATAGAAGGGCATAAAGGAGATATCAAGATTTGGGTTTTGTTTTCGAACATCAAAAGATTTTTCATAGATAGGTTGACATAACTGATCGTTAAAGAAAACATCCTTGTCGATTGCAATAATAAAATTGAATCTGTTTATGTCTGCTAAACGAAGAAGCATGAGCTTGCAATGTTCTTTTTCCAGATTTATGGAATTGAAGAATTTTTCCATAACCGGCAAAGTATTTTGCAAATTGCTTTTTAGTTCTTTCCTCATCTTTTTTAAATATACAGCTAATCCATCATCACACCCTTTTTCATAAGCGTTGATAATATCGTCAACCGTATAAGATTGCATGCCCGGGCTGATGGTATTATTCCAGTTATTACCCGCTGATTGCTGATTTGATTGTGGTATGGTTGTTTTCATATTTTCGAAATATACTGTATAATTCGCCTGAAACGATATATAAAATAGATACTTTCGTGAGCGGCTTTTTCCATTGTTTACATGTCTGGCAAAGTTATAACAAAGTATCGTTTAAGTTATAATAATTCAGATAGTATTTATACATGATCAATCAAATTTTAAAGAAAAGCCTTTCTACGCCATTGATATTCAGTTTGCATAATTTCTCCGGTTTCCACGAAGCCGATATTTTTATTACGACAGGTTTCAAGTCGCTGTAAGTTAAATATCTACCGTAATTGTCCGCCTCAACGGGAATCGCCGTAACAAACAATAACTTATTGCCGGATTGAATGATTTCATCCGCAATAAATAAATCAATCAATAAATCGATAAATAAATCGATAAATAAATCGATAAATAATACGTTTAATTATTGATTCAAAATAAATTTATCTATATTTGCAACGTAATTATATAGCAATACGATCAAAAACAGTCATGGGAACAAAGCAAAACATTTCAAAAAAGAGTCCTGAAAAAAACTCTAAAGCCTCTGACTATACCCAAAAAGGTAACAGGATAATTCGTTTCACAGAGGTAACCGAAAAGGAACGGAGAGAATTACGTCTTGACGCTTATAGTTATATTCTATAGACTTTGGAAAATAAGGGCTTAAATTCTTATGAATATAGATTTGTGCAGAAATTCAACCCATTGCAAAACGAGTGTTTTCTGCACGAATTTTTATATTCCTTTAAATCTCCAAAATCAAACCAAACGTATTGGATATGGGTTGAGGTCTATCAATATAACATGTATGCTATAAAATTTCACCTTAAATCAGACAAGAATAACCCGAATCGGTATAGCCGGCTAACAGGTTGCAATGAGTTCAGGCAAATCATAAATACCTGCATTACCATAATGCTGGAGATAAATGATAAGTATAAAACGTCTTCGTTTGGATTCATAGGTTCTCATACTGAAAGTGCAAAGAAGCATGAAAGTAAGGAGAACACGCAAAGATACCGGATATACAAACGCATCATGGTTACTCGTTTTTCGGAACAGCATTTTAAACATGTAACAAATGTGAATAAAAGTACCTACATGCTTATTCGACGTTCTGAACTTGAAAGGATGCCTGATCTAGTCGAGAGATTAGAAACGCTATTTACAGATAATTATGTTTACTTTGAATAGTTGCAGGGTGAGATATAAAATTTCATTTTTTATTCGTTCAAATCATTTAAATCATTTTCATTACTTGGTTATTGTTTCAAAATAAATTTATCTATATTTGCAATGCAGTTATACAGCAATACGATCAAAAACAGTCATGGGAACAAAGCAAAACATTTCAAAAAAAGAGTCCTGAAAAAAGATATAAACTTTGGTTATACCCAAAAAGGTAACAGGATAATTCGTTTTAAAGATAATTTTAGAACTCCTAACCAAAATATATAAAGAAAAAGTAGCATGAGACTGGAGTATATAAAAAAATGGATGTGTGAAATAGCAATGAAGTATAATACTGCATTGTTCTATAAATTTATATATAATACTCATTATAATATGTCCACAGGATATTGAAGTGAAAGACGAGTTTAGGAATGTAGCATTGGATTTTTTATTTTCATTCGAAGAAAAATACAATGAAGATATTTTAATAATATCAGACAAAGATGAATCTTTCAGCTTTGAATCTTATGATTAGAATATTGAATTTTATTTTTCATCACTAAATTAATTAACACAAAGGGCGCAAAGCAAAGCAATTCAAATTGTCGCACTGCAAGAAAAAAAGAACGCCAAATCCATTTAACACAAAGAACACAAAGCGTATCACAAAGGACACAAAGAATTTCCTTTGCGTTCTTTGATGCTTTTGTGGCGTTCTATCCCGTACTGTCTTGAAAGGAAAGGACAGTATACATAAAAACATACCTGATCTGTGGGAGATAAATACCGTAAATATGGTATTGCCTTTTTTTTGGGGTAATACTATTTTTGTCCGGTAATATAACGCAAAGAATAATGAAAAAAGTCTTTATTCTGTTCACGGGGATTGTATCACTGACAAACTGTTTGGATAAACCGAAACAGGAGACTTGCAAATCCAAACGACGGTTTAAATGGAATGAGGCTTTCGGGAGCTTTTGCCCTGTATTTTATGCTTGTTGAACGGGGAGAATTATCCGGGGAATGAAATAGCAATAAAAGAAATGGAATTTGGCAGAAGATTAAGAGTAGTGGGCCGGGACAGTACGCTTTCGTTTTTACAGGTGAAAGAATTGTTTTCGTTGTATCCTTCGATAGAATACGACCTGACGGGTCTGAAGTCTTTCGGCGACAAGAATAAACATATTTCATTGATGAGTGATGATATAGCCGGCGATTTTTTTACCAGGGAACTGGATGCGGCCTTATTAAATAACGAAGCGGATATAGCCGTTCATTCGGCCAAAGATTTACCCTGTCCGATACCGGCCGGCCTGGAATTGTATTGCCTTACCGCGGCTGTAGACAAAACAGACTCTCTGGTCAGTAAAAACAACCTGACTTTATTGGAACTTCCGTCCGGAGCAAAAGTGGGAACCAGCTCTGGAACACGTAAAGCGGAAATACTGAAAATTCGTCCTGACCTGACCGTTATCAGTATCCGCGGAACAATAGAAGAACGCATTTTGCAGGTCGACAGAGGACATATCGACGCCCTTGTTGTTGCTACGTGCGCCCTCTTGCGTCTGGGATTAAGCTCCCGTATAGCTGCTGTTTTACCGTTCAGGACGCATCCGTTACAGGGTAATCTGGCTGTATTGGGGAAAGAAGGCAATCCCGGACTGAAAACCCTTTTTTCGACATGCGACATACGTAAAAGTTATGGAAAAGTAACCCTTGCAGGATTTGGCCCCGGCAATCCTGACCTCCTGACTATAGCTGGAGACAAGGCATTGTCTGGCGCCGACATTATTTTCTACGATGATCTGCTCGACAAAGACTTTTTGAAAAAATACAATGCGCCAAAAGTTTATGTCGGCAAAAGAAAAGACAAACACAGTTGCCATCAGGACGATATCAACGAGCTTGTTTACCGGGCCGCTATATCGGGCAAGAATGTTGTCCGGCTGAAAGGGGGCGATCCGATGATATTTGCGCATGGACGGGAAGAAATAGACTTTCTGAGAAGCCGTTTTGTAGAAGTGGACGTAATTCCGGGGATCTCTTCCGCTATCGCTCTGGCGGCTTGTACGCGTATACCGTTAACTCACAGGGGTATGGCGTCTTCCGTCGCTTTTGTTACAGGACATTCGGATAAAGCGATACGGACGCCCGACGTCGACACGCTTGTATATTATATGGCAGGCGCGAATATTTCCCTCATAGCCCGAAAGTTAGTAGAGGCGGGCCGTAAGGCGGATACGCCTGTCGCATTGGTGCACAACGTTTCGTTGCCTGGCCAGAAAACATTTTTCACCTCGTTGAAAGAATTGCAATTCTCTGTAATAAAATATCCGACGCCTGTACTTGTCATTATAGGCGAGGTGGTCTCGCTTGAAAATGGAGAGGCTCATAAACAGAATTCACTCGTTACAGGCACTACCTGTGTCGAATATGCCGGCGCCGGAAATATTGTTCACACGCCCTTGATCAAGCTACGGAAAAACGAAGATAAAGGTTTGCGCAAAGTATTGGCGGAAGGTATAAGTTCGCACCAATGGATTGTTTTTACGAGCCGCTACGGCGTGCGTTTCTTTTTTGAAATATTGAACGAAATAAAGTTCGATATGCGATCGTTAGGCGGAACAAAAATAGCATCAATCGGAAAAACCACATCGGCCGAGCTTGGTAAGTACCATATATATCCCGACGTGGAACCGGAACCGGAGTCGGCGGAAGGACTGATCAAATACTTTAAAGAAATTAAACTTGCAAAAAGCAGGATCTTGCTGCCCCGTTCCGACAAAGGATTGAAATATCTGTCGGAAGAACTGACCCGGTTGGGAAATTACGTGACAGACGCGCCCGTTTATAACAATATAGTAAACAAACATGCTAAAAAAACAGATTTGACACAATTCCAAAAAATCATATTCGCTTCTCCGTCGGGAGTCGACGCTTTCAAAAGCCTGTATGGCGAAATACCCGGCGGAGTACAGTTGATAGCCAGAGGACGGTCAACGGAAAACAAAATAAAACTCGAATTGAATGAAACGTTTTAGACAATACCGGTTAAATCGGGAAACAAGAGACAAAAATGCAGACGTGAGCATCAGCCCTTCCGATTTCATCTATCCCTATTTTATAGTAGAAGGCGAAAATATCAGGCAGGAAATATCGTCGATGAAAGGCGTGTTTCGCTTGTCAATAGATCAATTATTGATCGATATGGAAGACCTCCTGTCGTTGGGGATAGATAAAGCGCTGCTATTCGGAGTGCCGGAAGAGAAGGATAAAGACGGGCAGGGCAGTGCGGGATACAGACCCGACAATATAATAAGCCGGGCTGTGAAAGCAGTTAAAGCCCGTTTTCCCCAAGCCGTTGTATTTACAGACGTCTGTTTATGTGAATATACATCGCACGGACATTGCGGCCTGCTTCACAATCGCGACGTGGATAATGACGCGACATTGCCTCTGCTGGCCGAAATGGCCTGTCAGCACGCAATCGCGGGAGCAGACTTTGTGGCGCCTTCGGCTATGATGGACGGACAGGTCGAAGCCATAAAGAAACGTTTGGAAAAGGAGGGACTGGAAACAAAGATACTGGCTTATTCGGCAAAATACGCATCTGCTTTTTACGGGCCATTCCGTGATGCGGCAGGGTCTGCGCCATCTTTCGGCGATCGAAAAACTTACCAGATGGATTACCGGACAAAAGATCAGGGTATTGAAGAAATAGCGGCGGATGTGGAAGAAGGCGCCGACTGGATCATGGTGAAACCGGCAATGGCTTATCTTGACATGATCTACCGTGCGGCTCAGCGCTTTTCCGCTTGTCCATTGGTCGCTTATCAGGTATCGGGTGAGTATTCCATGCTGAAAAACGGCGCGGTTCAGGGATTTTTCGATGAGAAACGCATATTTACCGAAAGCCTGACGGCCATAAAACGGGCCGGAGCAAACTATGTCATATCGTATTACGCTAAAGAATTTGTAAGAAGCGGATTACACGATCGTTCAAATCAATGAACTTGTTGCCGTGCAGGTTCCATACGGCCATTAAAAAAACAAATTATCCGCCTGTGACAAGAGAAGAATTAAATTTTTTACCGGTATCTGTAAACATAACCGACAAAAAAATACTGATAATAGGCGGCGGCAAGGTAGCTTGCCATAAAGCAGCCGTTCTCAACAGGTTTACCGGTAAAGCGACCGTTATTTCGCCCGAATTTCACGAAGGATTCGAATCTTTGCCTTTCGAGCTGGTAAAAAAGGAATATGCCTGCGAAGATCTTGATGGAGCGTTTCTTGTATACGCATGTACGGAAAACGGACAGTTGAATGCACAGATAAAAAAAGACGCCGAATGTCGGGGCATATTAACCAGTGTATGCGATGATCCCGTACTCTGCGACTTTATATCTCCGGCTATCTATAAAAGCGGCAATGTGACTGTTGCAGTTTCGTCCAACGCCAGGGATGTTAGTCAATCGATAAATATTCGTAACCGGATTGAAGTATTGGTAAAAAACAAAAAACTAATTATAGAGACAAAAGAATGATACAAAGCAGGTTAATAAACAATGCAGAGTACGGCTTGGCGGAACGGGAGAAACTCTCGGCCTCCATTCTTGCAAGCAACTCGACGCCCCATGTACTGCTGGCCACTTGCAACAGAACGGAGGTATATTGGGGCGAAGGCGAGGTGCCGGAAAATATTGTGAAGCACCTCTACCGTGTGGCGTCGGGTTTGGAATCTTCGCTGATAGGAGAACGGGCTATACAGGGACAGCTTAAGCTGGCATATGCCGAGGCTTCGGCCAGATACCGTCTGCCGTCGTCCTTGCATCGCCTGTTCCAGTCGGCGATGTATACGGGCAAACGTGTCCGCACCGAAACCAAGATCGCGGAAGGCGCCGTATCGCACAGCCAGGTAACGGTAGATATTCTGAAACACAGGAAAATAGACTTGAAACACAAGATCATAAGTATTATAGGCGTAAACAAATTAACCGAAGATATTTTAAAATTTCTGGCTTTGCGCGGCGCTGTCAATGTATTTATGTCGAACCGGAATTTGGAAAAAGTAAAGTCCGTTGCGGCCAGATATAATTGTACGGCTATGAGCTTCGACAATAAACGTTCAATGCTGGAATTTACAGATATTCTTGTGTGCGCCACATCGGCGCCGCACACTGTTATCGGCGCGGAAGACATACCCGAAGATAAAGAGATGCTTGTCTTCGACCTGGCATTTCCCCGTGATGTGGACGAAAACGTGAAAAACCGGAAAAATGTGGAGTTGCTTGATCTGGAAGATATAGAACGTTTTGCAAAAGAAAATATATCCTTGCGAAAAAACGAGATCCATAAGGCGGAACAGATAATTGACGAAGAAATAGCCAGATTTTATAAATGGACGTCTTATGTGAATGAAACGGTACTGATATGAGAAGAGAAAAATCGGAACAGGCATATAGGGAGGCTGTCGGGTTTATCCCCGGAGGAGTAAACAGTCCTGTAAGAGCCTTGAAGAGCGTGGGCGCATCTCCCGTATTCATCGAAAAGGCCAAAGGGTGCAAACTGACCGACATAGACGGTAACACTTTCACCGACTTTTGTCTTTCCTGGGGCGTTTTCACTCTCGGACACAACCATCCTGTCGTGAATAAGGCGGTCAGACGCGCTGTTTCGAAAGGAACAAGCTACGGGATCCCGTCATTGCAGGAAACGGAGCTGGCAAGGCTTGTTTGCTCGTATATTCCCGGTATGGAACGGGTAAGGTTTGTCAATTCCGGTACGGAAGCCGTAATGTCGGCGATAAGGTTGGCCAGGGGTTATACCGGACGTAATATTGTAATTAAATTTGATGGATGCTATCACGGGCATGTAGACCACATGCTGGTTTCTGCCGGATCGGGGGTGGCCGGTCTTGGAAATTCTTCTTCGGCAGGCGTTCCGGATAATTTTGTGTCATATACAATCAGTTTACCGTTTAACGACACGGAAACGGTAGAACGTGTATTCGAAGCAAAAGGCAAGGACATTGCCGCGGTGATCCTGGAACCCGTACCCGCCAATATGGGAGTGATATTACCCAAAGAAGGCTTTTTGTATCGACTAAGGGAACTGGCTGATCAATACGGTTCGCTACTCGTTTTTGATGAAGTAATAACAGGATTCCGCCTGTCGATAGGCGGGGTGCAGCAACTGTTTGGAATAATTCCCGATCTGACTGCTATCGGTAAGATAGTAGGGGGCGGTTTTCCGGCGGCGGCATTCGGTGGACGAGCCGATATCATGTCTCTTTTAGCTCCCGATGGACCGGTCTACCAGGCAGGAACGCTTTCGGGAAATCCCGTGGCCATGAGTGCGGGCATAGCGACATTAAGCCTGTTGTCTATAGAAGGGTTTTACCGAAGGTTGAACCGGAAAGCGGACGATTTTATCCAAAAATTGAAAGAAAGCGTTTCAGGCAAGGGGATTGTCATAAACCATATCGGAAGCATGTTTACTTTGTTTTTTTCGGAACATGAAATCAATTCATTCGAAGACGTAAAAAAAGCGGATCAAAAAAGGTTCGGAGAATTTTTCAGGTATATGCTTGCCCGCAATTTCTATATATCTCCTTCCATGTTCGAAGCCAGTTTCATTTCCATAGCTCATGACAGGAAGGAACTCGATCGTTTTATCGAAACAGCAAGTAAATTTCAAGACTAAAAAAAATGGACAGGATTTCAAAAAACACGGAACGGGAGCCTCTTTTGTCATTTTCAACCCGGATCATTAATACCCGCTTTGCCAACCCGGATATATATGGGGCTATCAGTCAGCCGATATACCGTAATGCGGCTTTTGAGTTTCCCGATTCGCAAACAATCGCGGACGCATTTCAATACCGGACGGATCTTCATACATATTCCCGTATCTCCAATCCCACGGTAGCAAACTTCGAAGAGAAGATAAAAACGGCGTCGGGGGCCGGACAAGTGATGGCTTTGGCGTCGGGTATGGCGGCAATATCGAATACTTTTCTGACGCTTGCTTATGCCGGAGCCAATATAGTGGCTTCGCCTCATTTGTTTGGGAACACTTTTTCTTTTCTGCAATCCACATTATCCGGTTTTGGAGTGGAAACGCGTTTTGTGAATACGGATGATTTACAGGAAATAACGTCGGCCATAGATCAAAATACATGTGCGTTTTTTGCGGAAGTTATAACTAATCCGCATCTGGAAGTAGCTGATCTGCCCGAAATATCAAAAATATTGAGGAATAAAAATATACCGGTGATCATCGATACGACGGTCATACCCTGGTGCGGTTTTGACGCCCGGAAAGCCGGTATCGATATCGAGGTAATTTCTACTACCAAATATATTTCGGGAGGAGCAACCGGTATCGGCGGCGTAATTGTCGATCATGATACTTGCGACTGGAAGGCCAACAAAAAACTGGGATCGCTTCCCAAACCCAAAGGCATGTCGAGGTTTATGTTTAAACTGCGATCCGAGATCGCCCGCAATATTGGAGCCTGTATGTCGGCGGATACAGCCGCTATGCAATCGTTGGGTATGGAGTCGCTGGAGTTGCGTTACAAGCGAATGTCCGGCACGGCATACGGTTTGGCTCTGCATTTATCGAAACAGAACAAGATATCGGAGGTAAATTATCCGGGCTTGGATAGCTCCCCGTACAAAGCCGTATCCGACCGGTTATTTTCGGATGATCCGGGGGCGATGTTCACCGTGACTCTCGATTCGAAGGAAGCCTGTTACAAATTTATGGATGCGCTGAAAGTGATACGCAGGGCGACTAATTTATTTGACAACAAAACCTTGGTCATTCATCCGTCTTCCACCATATATGGAGCTTTTTCTCCCGAAATGAAAAAAATAATCGGTATAAAAGATAATTTAATTCGTTTTTCAATAGGTTTGGAAGATATCGACGATTTAAAAAAAGACATTGGCCAGGCGCTCGATTCCATTTAGCGATGAAAAACAAATAACTTGTAACAGGTTGAATTTTAAAAACGGCATTCCGTCGGGGATGCATCGCCCGGGAGAAAAACTGTATGAAGACGAATATTATTATTTACGACAGGCAGGATATTACGCGCCTGGGTATGGAAGCATTGATAAAACTTTGTTTGCGTCACGGGCTTTACAGGATCTCTTTTGTAGATACCAAAAAAGAACTTCTTGCAGAGTTGGCCGATAATCCTGATAGCCTTGTCGTAATAGATTACACGCTCTCGGACTTTAACAGTGTAGATGGATTGTTAAATGTCAGCGCCCGTTTTCAGAATACTTGCTGGATACTGTTTTCTGAAGATTTAAGTATCCGGTTTATGAAAAAGATCATGCTGTGCAACACTCTGTTTAGCGTAGCGCTTAAAAATGCCGATCTTGTAGAGATTGAAACTGCGATAACGTGCGCATGTAACAAAAAAACTTATATATGTTCGCAGGTCAGGAATCTCATGTTAATGTCTGAAACCGAAAATTCAAAAGGCGAAAATGTATTGACTGCTACGGAAAAAGAAATACTGAAAGAAATAGCCTGGGGAAGAACGGCAAAGGAAGTCGCGGCGGCGCGTAATATAAGCGTATATACGGTTATTACCCATCGCAAAAATATTTACAGGAAACTGGACGTCAATAATTCGCAGGAAGCATCCCGATATGCTTTACGGGCCGGTATAATCGACGCCTCGGATTATTATATTTAAGGGGCGTTTTTGGATAGTGTCTGCCTTTTATTGACATAAAAGTATAAAAGGTTGACAATTAGCAATATAACATTGTTTTTAAAATTTCGTATGCTCTTGATTATTAGAAATTTGCAAAATAACACAATAAGACCTGTACACTATCCGTTTTTGCGCTTGAAGAGATTCCCTGTAACCGCAAATCCCGTATTTTTCCTTTCCATTTTCCTTGCGCCCTTGCGGTTAAAAATTTCTACGAATCCCGCGTTTTTGCCCGTAGGGTATGCATATCAATAGAAATACGTCCTGCACAAATCCCAAACCTCGTAGAGGTTTCACCGTATTTGTCTGTGAATTCCCTACGGGGAATGTTGATGTGGCGTATCTGTAGAAAACATTGAATAAAACAGACGAACACTGTTTTAACCTCGTTTCCACCTGATTTTTCCAACAAAACAACCTCGGTAGAACAATGGAATCATATATCCCCCCAACCTCATTAAAAACCAGAAAGAACGTAGCGCAGCAAAGGAGATATACGAGCAAGAATACGAAATAGCAAGAGGTTGCAACCCCTTGTCAATGCGTCTGAATTTTACCGGCAAATAATTAATAATGAAAGAGTTAAAAAACAATGAGGTAATGAGTCCCCTGTCATTTTCATGCACACGCATAATAGTAACATGGGGAGTGCGGTGTTTCAATGAACGGCTTGAGGGGGATGTTACATAAGAGGTTTTGGTTGGGGGGTAACTCATTTGCTACAGAGGTTGTTCTGTCAAGAAAATTAGGTAAAAATGAGGTTAAAGCAATGTCCGCCCGTTTAATTCAATGTTTTCTCTTTGTTCGATTCTTTATCCGAATTCCGATAATTGGATATAAAAAGGCGGAAATATGTAACAGATCAGTCAGTCGTATTAAATATCTTTGTAG
>JAISSD010000260.1 GCA_031273295.1 Prevotella sp. | reverse complement strand
TTTTTTCGCTATCTTTGCCCATCGTTGAAAATTGTTTGTGCTTAAACAAATTTACAACGTTGGGGCGAAACCGCAAGGGATTAACCCCTTTTTCCTGTTTTTTTAGTCGGTCAGTAGTGATAGATAATCTCAATGAGTTTGTCACTATAGATATTCCCCAGCATCTCGGAATTAAAGGTGGTTTTTACTGTGCCGTCGGCATAAACAGTTAAAACGCCGAAATAATTCAGATTTAATTTTTGATTACGGAATATTTCACGCATGGATAAACGTTGCTCCATCAAGTCCCTTTCGGATGTGAATATGCTCTCTTCAAAAAAATGGAGATTTGTCTGATTAAAAACAGGAATGATGGTGCTGTGGCCTAAGTTCAGACTTTCTACAAACCCGTATTGTTTTTCATCTTCAATAAAAAACACAAAATAAATTGATTCATTGTTTTTTGCAAGAGATATTATTTTTTGCAAAATCATGTTGTCAATGGGAAAAGAAACCGTGACGCATATACGATCTGCCACTTGGGTTCGTAGCGCCTTTTCGTCAAAATTCAAATAGCTTGTCCAATATTGATAATTATACTCGTACCGGCCAATACCGACTGTAAAATATCCCATTCCGGATGAAGTAAAATGTTTCCTCCTAAAATGTTTATCCTGGCAAGAGAAGAATTTTTTACTTGTTCGAGAATATCCTTTATCGTATGACACGACAGAAAATGGCTGCTCAACGGCTTAAAACAGGATTTATATTGTTTATGATATTCGTCGCACAGTTTACAGGCATATTTACAGCTTGTCGTAACATATAAATTTAACTCCGACAGATAATTCAATATATCCGAACCGACAAATCCTTTTTCCGTGTCGTGCTTTAACATTTTTTCAATATCGTTTTGCAGATTCAAAACAGGAAGAAAATTCAAAGGTTTTACCCGGGAGCAATCTTTTTCCTGAATCTCCCCGAAACATTTATGGACAATATCGAAAATGAATGATCGGCAAGAGGATATTTGCAAGTGTTTTGAGTTTAATTCTATAACTCCCAAGTGTTTTGGTTCATACAAATCCCGCATCAATTGAACACACTCCGGATCATCATGTGTAATAATATCACCGTTCTGCGTGTTGTATAACAATACCTTTTTCGGGTTTTCAAAAGAAACGTATACCGAAGGGTAAATATAAAACCAACATTCCTTTGCCTGGAGAAAAGAATCTACACCCGTCTGTTTTTTACTAAGAAGGTTTGTATTCATACTGAAAATCATTACTTTATTATTTAATAATAACGTCATTCATTATTTTGGCATATGCATCCGGATGGGTTTGGAAAAAATGCAGTTGACTGTTTTTATATCTCTCAAATGTTTCTCTATCCATATAGCCATGACATAAGGGATGCTTGTTATTAATGGTTTCTACATTAAAGATACATTGGTAACAACCTTTCCGGGCGTAACATCGACTGCATGAAGGCTGCATTTTACTAAAATATTCATTATAACGATTTGCTATGGCGCTAAAATCCAGATCAATGGTGTCCGGCGTTATCCGTCCTAAAGAAAATTGATGACCGATACGTTCACAAGGCAAAATTTTCCCGTTGACAGTGATATATACTTTTTTGGAAAAGGGAAGACAAGTACCTGTTGGTATGGGATTCTTTATTTCTTTCTTACCGTACAGTAATTCATTGTAATTACGAAAAGAAAACTCCGAATTTTCCAGTAAAAACATGGTCGCTGTTCTGTATGTTGGAGCCTTGAGGAACATCTCCTGTTCAATTTGAGTATAATTTTCCGAATCCAACAAACTTTCGGTCGGATTTTTATACGTTCTGTCAAATTCATCTTTCATAGTATCCTTTATTCCTGTATTATTCAGCGCCCCGATAGCAGGGATTTTGTTGTATCTCTGTTTAAAAAAGGAACAAATTTCCTCTACGGAGTTCCGGTTGTGCAATACAGCGTTAAAACTGACGTTCGACTCGAAAAACAACGGATATTTTTCTTTTAATTTGTCAACATTATACACTATCCTGTCAAAGGCATTTTTCCCTGCCGGAGTTACACGATAGGAAGTTGCCTCTTCGCCACCGTCCAAACTGATGAGCAGGGAGACTCTTTTTTCCACCAAATAATCCATATACTTGTTTAGTAATATGGCATTTGTAGTCATCGAAAAGTTTATATCGGGGAGAGAGGCGGAACATGAGTTTTCGATATAATCAATCATGTTTCCGATAAATTCCATATTCACCAAAGGCTCTCCTCCGTAAAAACTCACGAAGAGCTTGTTATGTATTGATTTATTATAGGGTGATAGCCATAATTGACGCATATAGTTCCAAAATCTTTTGGCATGATCAAGCGGCAGAAAACGGTTTTCTCTTTTGTCGTAATCCGAATAGAACTTTCCATAGCCGCAGTATTCACATTTCAAATTGCAGGCATCCGTTACTTCAAACGTTATCTGCCGGGTATTTACAAGGGAAGACATTACATCTTCCCCTGTAATGCAGACTGTTTTATCTTTTTCCATCATTCCAGTTCTATCGGATTGTAGACCATCATAATGTCGTCATAGAAAGTTTTTCCTACAATAATGGGATGGCCTTGACTTTGCGCCCACTGTTGAAGTCGACCGTACATTTTCTTTACTGTCGACCGTATTTTTTCCCGGCTCCCCTCTTCGTATGGTCTGTTGAAATACTTGATGGGAACTGCTCCGTCCTTTATCTGTCTGACGCCGATGCACTTGAACACGTAATGGTACTGGGTATCTCTGATCTCCATGATCAACCCCGGCAGGCCGCCAAACATCCAGGGGCCTTCAGGCAGGGGTATGTCCTGCGTAAACCAGGCTTCGTAGTCCCGTCCCCGAAAGTGCGTGGTGGCCAAAATGCAGGGATAACCCTCCACCTCTTTTTTATCGGTGGTAATTGTCCAGTCAAAGACGGGCGTATCTTCACT
>JAISSD010000259.1 GCA_031273295.1 Prevotella sp. | reverse complement strand
TTTTTTCGCTATCTTTGCCCATCGTTGAAAATTGTTTGTGCTTAAACAAATTTACAACGTTGGGGCGAAACCGCAAGGGATTAACCCCTTTTTCCTGTTTTTTTAGTCGGTCAGTAGTGGGCAGGAAATAATGTATTGGAGTCCATTTTCACCGGTTTCGGCAATTATACTTTCTACAAAATGGATATAGCCGTATCAAGCCTGTTCTCGTTGGTCATCGCTATTGTTACATTTTTCGCGACAGGATTCTTCGCATGGAAATACGGACGGACGCTATGCAATACGGTATGCCCTGTGGGCGCCATACTTGGATTTATCGGCAGATTCTCGCTATTCAAAGTACAAATAGACGAAAACCTGTGCAACAGGTGCGGCTCATGCGCAATGAAATGCAAGGCCTCATGCATAGACAGCAAGAACTATTCCGTGGATAACAGCCGTTGTGTGGACTGTTTCAACTGTATCGGCAGTTGCTCTAAAAATGCATTGACATTTTCTCCGTACAGGAAGAAGAAAAAAGCCAATGTCAATACAGGGGAAAAAGCAGATTCCCGCAAACGGCAATTCCTTGCCACAGCAATCACTACCGCGGTATATGTACCTGCCGCATTGGCACAGGAGAAAGTCGCCGGTCTGATTACCGGAAACAAAGCGCCAACCCGTCAGACTCCAATAAGCCCGCCGGGATCAAAGAGCGCCGAACACTTACTGCGCCATTGCACTTCATGTCATCTTTGCGTCAGCCGGTGCCCGTCGAGGGTAATCAAACCCGCCTTTATGGAATATGGTATCGGAGGCATTATGCAACCGGTGATGAGCTATCAAAAAGGGTTCTGCAATTATAATTGTACCGTGTGTACGGATATATGCCCTAACGGTGCATTGCTTCCACTGACAGTGGAAGAAAAAAACATGACCCGGATTGGACGCGTAAATTTCACGGAAAACATCTGTATAGTACACACGGATGAAACAAATTGCGGAGCCTGCGCCGAGCACTGTCCTACCCAAGCTGTCACAATGGTTCCTTATGATGGGCATGAAGGACTTACGATACCTCATATCAGTCCCGATATTTGCGTGGGCTGCGGAGGTTGTGAATTTATCTGTCCGGTACGTCCCTATCGCGCCATCTTTGTCGAAGGTAATGCTGTTCATGAAAAAAGGAAAGCATTTGAAATAGTAGAGGGGAAAAAAGAGGAAGAAATAGATGATTTCGGTTTCTGACGCATCCGTTTTTAACCGGTCGCTCCTTAAAACATATATAATTATTTGTTAATCAATAAAATACAACTGAATAATTGTAACTGCTCAGCTACTCTAAAAAAAGGAAGTTGGAGTAATGGAATCAGAATAATCAATTAACTTTGCTTCATGGAAGAAACGGTGACAATACCAAAGTCGGAATATGGCATGTTAAAAAAGTTGCCAGTCCGGCTGGCTGCTCTCGAACAGAAGTTGTCTTTGTTGAAAAGCGGTCGCAGCAGTCTCACAAGTTCCACTTCCCCTTCCCCTTTCTCATGATATTGGCAAGAGCAATGCGAACAGTTTGCGTTCAAAAAGCGGGAGGAAGCCGGGCGGTCAATGCGGCCACCGGGGTATCATACTCTACGCACAAAACACGGGCGTCATCGCCGACGCGTTCGGTTTTCGCAATCTTTACGACGCCGCACCTTGCCTCGGATGTTGGATCAACACGAACGGTTCACCGGGCGAGAACGGTCATTTGCGACAGAGGGTACAAAGAAAGGAAAATGAACAGGTGGAAACGCCGCTGTCTTTTTGGCTCGAAAAAATTACGGATACAAGAGATATATTGCGCCCGGAAATTCTGCGTTTGAAAAAATCATTTTAAGAGAGACGACCAGTTATCGGGGCCTATACACAATCCTACATTCAATCCGCCATTGTTGAGGAAACAAATATTCCCGCATATATCTGTAAGGGTCTCCATTCGCCAACTCCATCAACTTCCGTTCTCTCCCTGTAAAAATACCGGTATTGTTTATTATATTCAATACTTCGTCTTTACTGTACATACCTGATTGCTCGACAAGTTCGGTCAAACCCAGCCAATCCTCGCCTTTCCCTTCCGTATAGAACAGGTGATCCGGATAATTGTTTCCTGCCAGTAAATGTCTTTTAATTGCTAAAGCCTGTTCGTTTGTAAGCTGCTCATTATCCAGATAAATGCCATCGACAGATGTATAGGCGCTAATATACACGCCTACAAGCGAAACTTTTTCGTTAGTCATTACCCAGTCTATCAACGCTTTCACTTTATCTATCTCTGCCGCGTCAGCTGCCGCGAATGATTTTTTATTTGAAAGACGCAAATCAAAAATACCGGTTTCACGGGGAAGATCCGCCGGATTTGAAAAGTCATTTTCATTCCGCGACCGTGCAGTAGCGGAGAGTCCCTGTTTCGGATACGAATACGGCAATCGTCCGGGATCAGGCTGATTCCTCAATTCAGGTACTTGCACGCTGATATTATCTTTCAAGACGTCTATATAGCTATGCAGTGGAAACCCTCCTATTTGATTCAGCTCGATTTTCATATCCAGTCTTGAATTATTCATCCACGCTTCGTAAGGTACTCTGGCCTGATACAATTCATTCTTCCGACCGGAAGCCGCGGAAAATCTGCGAGCCGATCTATCCAGGAAACTTCTGTTATACAGATAAAAGCCTTGATTTCCTTCCCCTATCAACACGACATTGGGTAGCTCCCGAACATTGGAAGCAGACCTTATCAGAGGCGTCAAGGTCAGAGAATCACCCGATTCAATATAATAATTCCGCAAATTGAGCTGAATTTTTACATGAACTTCTTCTTTATCGTATCCGAATTCAACATTGTTATATCTGGCATTATTACTTTGCTGTGCGTTTGCTTTTTGCTGAAGACAAACGAATGTTATCGCCAAAAACATATAAAAGATCTTTTTCATATTGTGTATCAAGTTAGTGTGTTACCGGTACAAGTTTCTAATTTGTAGCATCAAAATTTGTCTGTTTATAAAGCGAAATTAATAAAAATATTTGAAAAATCCGCTTTGTAAAAAAAATCGTTACTATTCAGCCCTCCTGTCATCCTTTGCAAGACAGGGCAAGACGCCTCGACTTCGCTTGTTAATGGAATACTGTTAACAGAAAAAAAGTTACCTTTGTATCTTATTCAAAACCTGAAGAAATGAAACGAACAGAAATAGCGAGTCTGGGTGAATTTGGACTTATCGACCACCTGACAAAAAATATAGAGCTGAAAAATACCGGCTCGGAAAAGGGTGTGGGGGATGACGCCGCGGTTTTATCATATAGTGATAAAAAGACGCTGGTAACCACCGACCTCCTGCTGGAAGGCATTCATTTCGACCTGATGTATGTACCTTTGAAGCATTTGGGATATAAATCGGCAGTTGTCAATTTTTCGGATATCTATGCAATGAACGGGCAACCTAAACAGATAACAGTTTCATTGGGTCTTTCAAAACGTTTTTCGCTGGAAGACATGGAGATATTCTACGAAGGGCTTCTCTCGGCTTGTCGGGAATACGGCGTAGATTTGGTAGGAGGCGATACTTCTGCTTCACTTACAGGCCTGACAATCAGCATCACGTGCATTGGAGAAGGCGAAGAAAATACAATATCCTATCGGAATGGAGCAAAGGAAACAGATTTGATTTGCGTTTCCGGTGATTTAGGCGCGGCCTTTATGGGACTTCAACTGTTGGAAAGAGAAAAGGCTGTATATGGCGGAAAGAAAGATTTCCAGCCCGACTTTGCAGGAAAAGAGTATTTGCTTGAACGTCAATTGAAACCCGAAGCGCGTAAAGATATAATAAAGTTCCTGGCCGAAGAAGGGATTGTACCGACGTCCATGATCGATATATCGGATGGTCTTTCTTCCGAATTGAAGCATATCTGCAAACAAAGCAAGGCCGGATGCCATATTTATGAAGAACGTATTCCGGTAGATTACCAGACTGCCATGATGGCCGAGCAATTTAATATGAATGTGACCACGGTTGCTTTGAATGGAGGAGAAGATTACGAATTGCTGTTTACAGCGCCTCTGTATCTGCACGACAAAATATCGAAGATAAAGGGCGTTCATGTGATAGGATATATAACAAAGGAGGGATCAGGCCTCGTGATGGAAACCCGCGACGGAACGGAGATAGAACTCAAGGCTCAGGGCTGGGATTCGATAGGGGAAGAAAAGTAAATTTGAATTGAATTGAAAATCGGCGGAGCCAAAATCGACGCAGTCAAAACCGGCAGAGCCAAATGCACCCTGACCAATGGTTATATCGAAATATTTCACAAGATATTTTTGGATAATGTAAAATATATCTTACCTTTGCACACGCAAACGTGAAAAACAACAAACATGGTACCATAGCTCAGTTGGTAGAGCAACGGACTGAAAATCCGTGTGTCCCTGGTTCGATTCCTGGTGGTACCACAAAGCAGAAAACGTCTAGAACACTGGTTTACAGACGCTTTTCCTGTTTTATGGATTGGCCATAAAAAATTATAACCGCTAAATTTGTGCATTTGTATCTACTTTTAACTACATTTGCTTGCAATTGTTGACATATAATTTATATGATTATGGCTACTTTCAAAGCAGAAGTACAAAATAAACGTGCAGATGGAACTTATAATGTAAGGATACGGGTTACACATAACCGGGAGATACGACGGTTATCGACAAACCTGTACGTTACCGAGGCCGATCTTACCAGAAGCAGGAAAATCAAAAATGTAAACATACAGGAAAAGTGTGACGACCTTATAAGGAAATGTCGCGAGAGTTGCAATAATTCAGACTTTGAATTATTTGATATGCCTATAGATGAACTTGTTGCCAAAATAAAAAAGTATCTACAGGGAGGCGATAAATTCTATCTGGATATTATACAGTATATCCGGGTAAAAGCTACCGAAATGAAGAAAAGCACCGGGGATACTTATCTGAATGTGTCAAGCGCCTTAAGGCGGTTCACAAAACGTGAAAGCATTGATATATCAGAAATAAACACAAACTTTCTCCGGGAATTTGAAAGGTTCATAGTTACAGAACCATCGCAACGCGGGAGTAATAGAAAGAAAGCCGGGAAAGATCCGGTTGCCAAGGGTGGCCGCGCCGTGTCCAAATATCTGGCGTGCGTGCGTGCGATACATAATATGGCCAAACAGGAATTTAACGACGAGGACAGGGGTATAATAAATATCCCTTTTTCTCCTTTTAAAAATTACAAGTTGAAACCGCAACCGAAGACCCGTAAACGGGCTTTACCGGTTGAATCAATACAGCAGATAATAAACCTGCCTTACGAAAAAGAAATAACAGGCGGGAGAACCAACAGGTTTAATCTGGCAAAGGATTGCTTTATACTTTCTTTCGCCCTGATGGGCATGAACAGCGCCGATATGTTTCTTTCAGGATTGCCGGTAAACAATACGGTAATTTATAACCGTGAAAAAACTGAAGGGCGGCGTGATGACAAGGCCGAGATGCATGTGAAGATTGAGAGCTGCATTATGAAGCTGATGGACAAGTACAAGGATGACAAGAAGTTGTTCCGTTTTTACAGGCATTACAGCAATCACGCGATTTTCAACGCGACGATTAACAAGGGACTGAAAAGGATCGGTCAACAGACAGGTGTAAATAATCTGGAATTTTATGCGGCCCGTCACTCATGGGCTACCATCGCCAGTTCGTCGGCTGTCGGAATAGACAAGTACACCGTGCACGAAGGATTGAACCATGCTCCGAATAGAGATATGAAGGTGACGGATATATACATAGACCGCGACTGGTCGGT
The DNA here is from genome assembly GCA_031273295.1 of Prevotella sp. Classification (GTDB taxonomy): domain Bacteria; phylum Bacteroidota; class Bacteroidia; order Bacteroidales; family Dysgonomonadaceae; genus Dysgonomonas. Next base: position 1,127 of record JAISSD010000259.1, on the reverse strand, counting down.
AATCTGGGAGGCGAATAAAAAGGTTCTGGCTCTGTTTGACTGGACGAATGTAATGACGTAAAAATAAAAGCTTGTCAAAATTTGACGAGCTGAAAGAAATTACGATATTTACGTAAACCTTGAGCAAAACCTTGAGCAAAACCTCGCACCCTACTCCTGATTTTGGATCGAAATCCGTAATAGCCACGCTACGGGCTATACGATATTTTAGTAAACCCAGTCAAAAAGCATGAAGCCATATTGAACAGTTCATGTTTTTCAGGGAATTTTTTTCGCAGATAAAAGCTTGTCAAAAAATGACGAGGTGGAAAACTATAAAGGAAACCCCGCATAGCGAGCCGTGCGGGGATTTTCCGGGTGGTTTATACCACAAGCAAAAAGCCGGCCATTTGTGCCGGCTTTTGTATTTAATCCTGATTTATTTGTTTGTCAGTATTTCATTCCGCAAATTTGCGGTTTGGCTTGCAACGAATCTTGTACCATGCGTATGTTGAAGCCATACCTCCGGTTGGTATAGTAGGCTGGGTACGTGCCGCCACGGTAGAAGTACAAGCAGTATGCGAGCGAACTATACGGCGAGGCTGACCAGTAGCAGCCGTAGATGCCTATCTTGTACAGCGTGCCGTCCATGCCACAGAACCCGTCGGCGGGGAGAAATACGGATTGCGAGCTGTTTTCTCTTAGTTCATGATCCGGGCCGAACCAGCGTCCCGGCCTTTCATCATCCCAAGTAGACCCCAGGGCCGCGAGGTCTTGCCATTCGTCCTTTGTGGGCAGTCGGTGACCATCGGTAGAGGCATTCATTCCGGCGTACCAATCAATCAGGTTATTACTGTCGAGGACGATGTTCCGGGTATCCCAGAGTAAACCGTTCGATATTATCTCTTTCATGATTTTTAATTAAGAAATTCGAGTAAATTAATGGATTTCCCGAACCAGGCGGACGCTGAGGGCGTACTTCCGGGCGGCGTAGTTGTCAGGGAACGCGTTGCCACTGAAGAAGGACAAGTAGTACGCGTACGAACCATTCGGTGAGGCTGACCAGTAGTAGCCGCCGTTGCCTACGCTGTACAGCTCGCCGTAGGTGCCGCCACGATAGCCGTCTGCCGGCAAAAATACAGATTGCT
>JAISSD010000134.1 GCA_031273295.1 Prevotella sp. | reverse complement strand
TCCCGAAAATATCAATTCATCAAATTTTCAAGTGCAAGGTTTTTGAGTGCTTTTGCCATATTTCCTTGCATTTGAAACAAGAAAATGCGCACTATATCTATTGATTAATTGTATGTTACGCGTTTTTCAGCAGCCCCTAATTAAAATAATTGTTAAAAATAATCGTTTGGTTGTTATTTAGGATCATTATAAATAATATAATATGCAAAATACTGTAAATGAAAGAATTAGATTAATATATAAGTCATTAAATATTACCCTGAAATCATTCAGCAATACGATCGGCATATCCGAAGGTACATTGAAGTCAATGTTTAACAGAGGCACAAATCCCGGCTTTGAGATTCTTGAAAAGATCGCAAATGCCTATCCCGATATTTCAATGGACTGGCTTGTCACTGGCAATGGAGAAATGCTAAAGGACAAATGAAACCTGCCTACTCGTCCTCCACGATACTCCCCTCAACATCTATTATATGACGTGAATCATTCCATATAAGTTTAAAATTCAATACTCTCGCCCCTGTGTTTTCATCGGATGACCTTGCTTTTCTTTGCTGACGCGTGGCCGGAAAGAGCGGCGGCCTTGTCGTATGCTTCGCCGAAGTGCATGGGAGCAATGCTTGCCGTTGGTATCGTATCCGGAAATTGTCCGGCTCCTTTCATATAGTCTTTGGATTTGTTCACAAACGACCGTCCTGTCAGGGACGGTTGTTTGTAACCGATACTGTTTTCTACCGGCGAAATGCTTTGTGTCCTTTGTGATACCCTTTGTGTCTTTGTGTTAAATGAAGACACATCCCATACAGGATGCGAATGTTACAAAATTCAATCATCCCGACACATCCTGTTATGATTGTTTATTTCTCATGCCTAAACACGGTTCCAAACCATAATATGGCAATAGCAAACAGCGCTCTATAACAAAACCTGCTTATTTTTTATTCAGTTTACTGTGCTTTATCCCGTATGTAAAATAGATTACAAAGCCTGCCAGCATCCAGATGATCAATCTCAGCCATGTGTCCAGAGGTAATGCCAGCATCTGCGAAAGGCAAATCAAAACTCCCAATATGGGAACCAGAGGCACCCATGGCGTCTTGAACGGACGCTTAACCTCGGGGCGTGTCTTGCGTAATATCACGATGGAGATACATACAAGGGTGAATGCCATCAATGTGCCAATGGAAACCAGTTCCCCAAGGATATTGATGGGAAGCAAACCTGCTATAAGCCCTACGGCTATGCTGGTCACAAGAGTCGATTTGTGCGGCGTGTTGAACTTTGCATGCACTTCGGAGAAGAACTTGGGGAGCAATCCGTCCCTTGATATTGTATAGAAAATACGCGACTGGGCCAGCATCATCACCAGTATCACGGAACTTAATCCTGCTATTGCCCCAATCTTGACAGGCAACCGCAGCCAATGCAGCTCTTCGCCTGCCTTGTCTATGGCGAACGCGATAGGGGCGGGGACGCTTAATCCGGAATAGTGAACCATCCCTGTAAGCACGGCTGTCACCGCCACGTACAGGATTGTACAGATAAACAGGGAGATCAATATTCCTTTTGGCATGTCTTTTTGCGGATTTCTGGCTTCCTGCGCCGTTGTGGATACAGCATCGAACCCGATATATGCGAAAAATATGACCGCGGCTCCACGGAAGATGCCGCTCCATCCGAAATGCCCGAATTCTCCCGTGTTTTCAGGGATATAGGGAGTCCAGTTGCCGGTATCTATGTATGATAATCCAAATCCGATAAAAAGCAGGATAACAATTACTTTAATCACCACTATGATGCTGTTCAGCCCGGCCGATTCGCGGATGCCCCTTATGAGCAACACCGACATGACGGCGACAATGAACATGGCAGGGAAATTGATGATACTGCCTGTGGCGAACCATCCTTCGGCGCTTGTATGGTCGAAAGGGGCCAGCCGCAGGTTCATCGGTATGTATATTCCGAAATCGTCAAGAAAACTGACCAGGTATCCCGACCAGCCGACAGCGACCGTTCCAGCCGTAAACAAATATTCCAGAATCAAATCCCAACCTATAAACCATGCGAAAAATTCGCCCAATGTAGAATAACTGTATGAATAGGCGCTGCCTGCCACCGGGATCATAGAGGCAAATTCGGCATAACATAGTCCTGCCATCGCGCAACCCAGAGCCGAAATGATAAAAGATACAGTCAGAGCCGGCCCGGCATAGTTGGCCGCCGCTGTTCCGGTGAGGACGAAAATTCCCGTGCCGATAATAGCGCCTATGCCGAGAGCGACAAGATGCCTGGCGGTCAGGGTTCTTTTTAGCCCGCCATTCTCTTGACGGGAATCTTGGAGTAAAGACGCAATGTCTTTTTTCCGGAATAATTGTTGCTTCATCTTTTTGTCGTATTTATAATTGCCAAAAGTAATGTTTTTTGAAATATAATTTATCAATATGTTGACGAAATGATTGCATTTATTTAAATTATAAACAAAAATGTACTTTTTGAGAGTTTTTGGATTGCGTTGTTTTTACGGTGGATGTAGAATAAATATGTTGTAAAACATGTTTTATTGCAATTGTATTCGTTTGTATAACTAAATTTATAAAGATCAATACTTTATGTGTTTGTTTCGGCTGTGTGTGTTCGCACACATATTTTGAAGTTAGCTTATATATTAGTTATTTTGTTAAAAATTTGTTTGAATTTTCCGGGTGAGATATAAAACAGGTTATTCTTCGTTTTTTGTTAATCAAGAAGGATAAGACCGGAGGTGCATCATTGGACGGGCAAACGTATTATAAACCCGGATAATGGATGTTGTAGCGAGGTAATTTCAATATAAACTCAAAATATTAAATCATGGTAACACGTAGAAATTTTTTGAAAAGGGCGGCAGTCGCTTCAGCCGGATTGGCCGTAGGAGGCATAGGCGCGATGAGCGCCGAAAGCTATGGCAGGGTTGTAGGGGCCGGACGGAAAGTAAATATCGCTTATATAGGCATAGGTAACAGGGGCGAGCAAATTATTGGAGATTTTGAAAAGACAGGACTTGTGAATGTCGTTGCTCTTTGCGACGTGGACATGGGAGCGAAACAGACTCAAAAGGTGATGGCTAAATATCCGAAAGCCAAACAGTTCAAGGATTTCAGGTTGATGTTTGATAAAATTGGCAACGAGTTTGAGGCTGTTGCCGTAGCTACCCCCGATTTCTCGCATTTTCCAATCGCTATGATGGCAATGGCTTACGGCAAGCATGTATATGTTGAAAAACCGATGGCCCGTACATTCCACGAAGCTGAACTGATGATGCAGGCGGCCCGTAAATATCCGAATGTAGTCACACAGGTTGGCAATCAGGGACATTCCGAAGCCAATTACTTCCAGTTCAAGGCCTGGCAGGAGGCTGGTATTATCAAAGATGTGGTTTCGATAGTGGCTCACATGAATAATCCGCGCAGGTGGCACGGTTGGGATACAAATATTTATAAACTGCCTGAAGCGCAGCCGATACCGGATACATTGGACTGGATGACATGGAACTGTACCGTGCCGTATCATGATTATAACGAGAAATATCATAATGGAGAATGGCGCTCGTGGTACGATTTCGGTATGGGCGCGCTAGGCGACTGGGGAGCGCATATTCTTGATACGGTACATGAATTCCTCGATTTGGGTTTGCCTTACGAGATCAATCCTGTAAAACTGACAGGGCACAATGATTATTTCTTCCCTGCATCATCCACCATACAGTTTAAATTCGGGCCTAGAGGCGAGATGCCGGCTTGTGACGTAACATGGTACGATGGCGTGGATAATCTTCCTCCGATACCCGACGGTTATGGCGAATCGGCCCTTGATCCCAATATTCCGGTGTCCGGCGCCGGTGAAATCAAGAAAACAACCCTCAATCCGGGTAAGATCATTTACAGTAAAGACCTCACATTCAAGGGAGCTTCTCACGGAAGCGTTCTATCCATTATACCCGAGTCGAAAGCCAAAGAAATGGCGGCGAAATTGCCGGAAGTACCTAAAAGTCCCTCGGACCATTTCAAGAACTTTTTATTGGCTTGTACAGGTGTGGAGAAAACCCGCTCGCCTTTCGAGATACACGGACCGTTGAGCCAGATGTTCTCTCTTGGCGTGATGGCTCAACGGCTCAACGCGAAATTTTATTTCGACAGCCGTACCGGGCAGATTACAAACAATGCCTTTGCTAACGCGATGCTGACAGGTATCCCTCCACGCAAGGGTTGGGAAGATTTTTACAAAATATAAAACAGATCAATCGCTAATCCGATACTCTGCCATCCTCTGTTCGGGGAGCAATGGGGGAGTTGATAATTTTAATTAAAATGAACAAAAACATACTGTTAGCCGTTTTTCTTTTGTTTACCGCGGCATTATCCGCGCAGGAAAAAAAAGATTCGTCATGTAAACCAAATACAATTTCGCCGGAAGAAGCCAAAGAAGGCTGGGTTCTTTTGTGGGACGGCAAAACGACCAATGGTTGGCGTGGCGCTAAAATAGACACTTTTCCGGAAAAGGGCTGGGCAATAGAGAATGGTATTTTGAAAGTATTGAAAAGCGGCGGCGGCGAATCCGCCAATGGTGGCGATATCGTTACTACGCGCAAGTATAAAAACTTCGTATTGAGTGTGGACTTTAAAATTACAGAAGGGGCGAACAGCGGCGTCAAATATTTTGTAAATCCCGATCTGAACAAGGGCGAAGGCTCTGCGATCGGTTGTGAGTTTCAGATACTTGACGACGACAAGCATCCTGACGCGAAATTGGGGGTAAGAGGAAACAGAACTCTGGGTTCGCTCTACGACCTGATACCTGCGCCTGAAAATAAACCCTTCAATAAGAATGATTTCAATACTGCGGTTATTATTGTAAAGGATAACAGGGTCGAGCATTGGCTGAATGGCGTGAAAATCCTGGAGTATGAGCGTAACAACCAGATGTGGAAAGCTTTGGTGAATTTCAGTAAATACCGTGACTGGCCCGACTTTGGAAACGCGGCGGAAGGCAATATCCTGTTGCAGGACCACGGCGACGAGGTATGGTTTAAGAATGTAAAGATTAAAGAACTGAAATAATATCAATTTTAACAGGGAGAAAGGCCCGGTCATGACATTTGCCCGGGCTTTTCCGATTGTATCCCGACTGAAATTTTACACGGTCGTTCTTTATACCGTGTACGGTTTTGTGCATGGATGGTATATGGTAAAAACCTCGTTTCCACCTGATTTTTCCAACAAAACAACCTCCGTAGCAATAGAATCATATAGTCCTCCAATCTCTTATGTAACATCCCCCTCAAGCCGTTTTTAATTTTTCCGGAAGAACTTCTAGCTGTCTTGTTTTCCGCTCAATTGAAATACCGCACTCCCCGTGTTACTATCATGCGTGCTGCATGAAAATGATAGGGGACTCGTTACCTTATTAAAAATAAAGCATATATCCGTGTCCGGAACGGTTTTGTGCATTGAAAGTATATGGTAAAAAACGCATGAGCATATGAATTTCATATATATATAATATGCATAAAAGTATGCTGCGTGAAGTATATATGTATTCCTTCACAAAATAAATGAACGGATAGCAACCGGCAATCGATGGAACTCGGCGCAATCAAATCCGAAAGAACGGAGAGAATTGCCGACCGCTAAAGAGCCGTTTCAGAGCCAAAATGCTTCGTTGGCTAAGGTTTGAACGGCTTCTTGTTGTTCAGTTTACTATGCTTTATCCCGTATGTGAAGTAAATGATGAATCCTATTACTGTCCAGCCGATGAGTCGTTCCCATGTGCTCCATGGGAGCGATAGCATCTGTATAACACAAATCGCGGCGCCCAGTAATGGTACGAACGGAACAAGCGGCGTCTTGAACGGACGTTTCAGATCCGGTTGTGTTTTGCGCAATATAACAATAGAAACGCAAACAATGGTGAATGCCATCAAGGTGCCTATCGATACAAGTTCGCTGAGAACATGGAGCGGGAATAATCCGGCTATCAGAGCTGTAACAAGACTGGCGAAGATGGTGGCGTTGTGAGGGACGCCGTGCCTGTCGTTCACTTTGGAAAATACTTGCGGCAATAACCCGTCTTTCGAAATGGAATAATATATACGCGATTGTCCGAGCATCATCACCAATATCACGGAACTGAGTCCTGCGATTGCTCCCAGCTTGACAAGAGGGCTTAACCAGGCTAGCCCTGCGCCTGTACGGTCAATGGCTAGCGCGATAGGCGCCTCCGTGTTTAGATCCTTGTAATTGACTATTCCTGTCAATACGGCAGTGACGGCAATATACAGCAGCGCGCATATCAACAGGGAGAACAAAATTCCCTTTGGCATGTCTTTTTGAGGATTTCTGGCTTCTCCCGCAGCAGTAGACAGCGCGTCGAATCCCAGATAGGCATAGAATACGACAGCGGCGCCCCTGAGGATGCCCGTCCATCCGAAGTTTCCGTATCCGCCTGTGTTTTCGGGTATATACGGCGTCCAGTTACTTGTGTCTATGTATGATAGTCCAAACCCGATGAACAGCAGGATCACGCTTGCTTTAATCACGACAATGATATTGTTTACGAATGCGGATTGTTTGATACCTCCAATCAGAAAAGCGGATACTATGGTAACGATAAAAACGGCGGGAAAATTGATGATACGCCCTGTCCATACCCAACTCCCGTCTTTTAAATGGTCGAATGTGGCTCCGGCTATCTGTTGGGGAAAATCGATACTCCATCCCTCAAGCAAGTTTAGCATATAGCCTGACCATCCTACGGCGACGCTGGAACAGGCAAAAAGATATTCGAGAATCAGTATCCAACCCACAAACCAGGCCAGGACTTCGCCCATGGTAGTATAGCTATATGAGTATACGCCGCCCGATACGGGTATCATTGCCGCAAACTCGGCATAGCACAAGCCTGCCATGACGCAACCGAGAGCAGAAATAATAAAAGAAACAGTCAGCGCCGGGCCGGCGTACATTGCGGCCGCTTGTCCGGTGATGACAAAAATCCCGGTTCCCACTATGGCGCCGATTCCCAAGGTGACAAGATTGGTTGCGGAAAGGTTTCTTTTAAGCCCGTTCTGTGTTTCAGCGGGTTCGTTTAATATTGCCGATATGTCTTTTTTCTTGAAAAGTTTTTCCAACATAAATTTAAGTTTGCGCAAAAGTAAGGAAAATGTCACAGTATATGACAAAAAATCTGTAACAAAATGTGATAATTATCCGCCTGTTGTTCTTTTATCAGTAAAAAAAGGAATATTTTTGGATGAATTGATAGCTGTTTGTTATCTTTGCTTGCATTAAAATAAAACGGATACAAGATGAAAATAACGATTTTGGGAGCGGGAAATATGGGCGGAGCCATAGCCTGCGGTTTAGCGGTGAGCGAAGGTGTACAGCCCCGGGACATAACGGTTATCGACCACAAGGGCAAAAATGTGTCCGGGTTAAGGAGCGTAAGCGAAGATATGAATGTCGTAGTGGCAGACTATTCTTCGCTGGCTACCGCCGACGTGCTTGTTTTGGCCGTTAAGCCGTGGATGGTGGAAGAGGTACTGAAAACGCACAGGGCTTTGTTGAAAGATCCCAAACAGTTGATCGTATCCGTGGCGGCGGTTGTGACCTTGGCCCGGTTGCAGGAATGGATAGGGTCTCGGCGTCCGGTATTCCGTGTTGTGCCGAATACAGCCATAGCTGTGCGCCGGAGCATGACATACATAGCATCCCAAAATGCGGATGAAGAACAAAAGGAGCAGGTTTTTCACATATTTTCTCAACTGGGTAAAGCTGAATTTGTGGAAGAAAAACTTATTCCGGCTGTCACATCGCTTGCATCATGCGGTATAGCTTTCGCCTTTCGCTATATCAGGGCGGCAATGGAAGGAGGAATTGAAATGGGGATGTATCCCGACCAGGCGAAAGACGCTGTTTTGCAAACGCTTCGCGGAGCCGTTGAACTGCTCGAAGCAAACGGTAATCATCCCGAAGTGGAAATTGACAAGGTGGCCACTGCCGGCGGGATCACCATAAAAGGATTGAACGAGATGGAACATGCAGGCTTTACTTCGGCTGTTATTAAAGGATTGAAAGCGAGTAATATAAAATAAAAATACGGATTGATGGCATCGTGTGTAAGATCGGCGGTTTTTTGCCGGAAAAAGCGTATATTTGAACCGGATACGACGAATACATACTTGTCATAATATATTAAACTTGTTACTTGAATGATATTGAGCGCTTTAAAATACACGCGCCATGCAGGCGAACCCCGCGAATGGAGCATTGAGGGAAACGGAGGGGATTATGCTTATTTTGGTAATATAAACTTGCTGGTGGGCAAAAATGCTTCAGGCAAAAGCCGTACATTAAACGTTATCCGTGAAATAGCAGGCTTGTTATCGGGCAGAATGGATTTGAAATCTGCTGTCAGCCCGTCCGAATTGTTTGAGCTGACATTTACCGAAAGCAATAATGACAGTTACAAATACACGCTGGCGTTTAAAGGCAGGGTGGTAACCGACGAAGTTTTGACTCTTGATAACAAGGTATTGCTTGACAGGGTAAAAAAGATATTGCCGGATTCCCGGGGAGAAAATATACCGTTCGAAGTAGCCGGTTTCCAGACGGCTATTGCTCTGCATGACGCCCGTGGCAAACCTTATTTCGGGAATCTTGTATCGTGGGGCGAATCCTTGAAAAATTATCTTTTCGCCGACAGTCCGGAAAAGAATCGTTTGGTAAAAGACTGTATCCGGATGGACGGGGACGACCATGACACGGACGACCCCGATGTGCCGGCATACACTTTTCTCAAAGGCAGGGAACTTTTCGGGGAAGCTTTTATTTCGGAGCTTATAGCCGGGATGCAGTACCTCGGTTATTTCATATCGGGTATCGATGTACAGGAAACGCGGGGCGGTTTTGGACTTTTTGTCGAGGAAGGCGAATATACTGTTTCGCAGTGTGAAATGTCGCAAGGAATGTTCCGGGCCTTGTCCTTGCTTGTCATGCTCGGCTATGCCCGGCTAAGCGGCGCCTCCCTGTGCCTGCTCATCGACGATATGGGCGAAGGCCTTGATTTTGAGAATTCAAAGAAGATGATGGATCTGGTTATAAAGAAGGTCAACAAATCGAACATACAGTTCTTCATGACCACCAACGACAGGCATGCGATGAACCGGATACCGCTCCGTTACTGGTCTGTGATAGGGCGGGAGAGTAACAGATCCATATTTTACGATTATACCAATTCGAAGGAAACTTTCGATGATTTCAAGTATACAGGGCTGAATAACTTTGATTTTCTTGCCACAGACTTTTTCAAAAAAGGATTTGGCGTCATGGATGAAGATAAGGGTTGATGAAACGGATTGCTTTTTTTGTTGAAGGACAGACCGAGCAGATTTTTGTGAATCGCTTGATACGGGAAATACTGGGGACCCGACAGATAAATATTATACAGAAACAGTTTCGCGGCGGCGTAAATATCCCTAAAGTAGAGATTGTGAAGAATTCTTCATTTTCGCGCAACCCGGAATACGAAGCGCTTATATTCGATTGCGGCTCCGACAACCGGGTGAAATCCGAAATACTGGATAATATGGAGACATTGCGCAAAAACGGCTATGAAATGATCATAGGCTTGCGCGACCTTTATCCTTTACCGATAGATGATTTGGAAAAACTGGAAAAAGGTTTGCGGTTTTTGCCCCGTAAATTGAAAGACGACGCTCGATACTTTGATATCATCATAGCTGTTCACGAAATCGAAGCCTGGTTTTTGGCGGAAGCCAGTCATTTCAGGAAAATCGACAAACGGCTGACAGGGCGTTTTATAAAGGAAAAGCTGGGTTTCGACCCATATACGGACGATCCGCAATCGAGAGTGCATCCGGCAAAAGATTTGGATAATATCTACCGTCTTGCGGGTAAATCGTATACTAAAAGGTACAATGCCACAATCCGGGTGGTTAACAAGCTGGATTTTAACAACATCCGTTTTTATCTTCGCTATAATATCCGCCCCTTGGATCGCCTGTTGAAAGTAATTGAGAATTTCAAGGGAAAGATGGATTGATTTGCCAATCTCCTTTTAATAGATCTACAGGATCGTTGTCGGTTTTACCCTTTTTGTATGAAAACACAAGCAAAAATCCGTCTGTTTTTATTTTGCATCAACATGAATCCGGCAGTTCAAAGGGCTTGACTTTCATGACTGCAGGTCGCCGACTTGGGAAAGAGCAATCTTCCGGACAACTACCTGAACCAACGGTCTTCGACCGAAAGGAGAAAAATGCAGGACTGATTTTCATTCCTTCAAAAAGTATTTTTCATTGATATCCGTTCTTTCAGATTTAACTGCGCTACATTCCGCTGATGACCAATTTTAATCTGTGTTTTTCGGATTGTAAATTTCGATAAAAGGTCGCAGGGGGGATTGTATCCCCCTGCGGCCAGGTATGGTCAATAGCCTTTGCGACAGTCAGCCGATTGTCGACCGGTGCACGGCAAGGCTTCATGACGGCTTGTTATTTGTGCGTCAGTTTCCCGCGCATTATTCAAATTGAAAATGAAACAACAGCAACAGGCAAACAGGTTACAGGTTACAGGTTACAGGTCGCTTCGCCCATTTTTCATTCTTCATTCTTCATTCTCAATTCTTCATTCTCCATTCTTCATTCTTCATTCTCCATTCTTCATTCTTCATTCTTCATTCTCAATTCTTCATTCTTAATTCTCCATTCTTAATTCCCAATTCCCAATTCTTCATTCCTAATTCTTCATTCTTCATTCTCCATTCTCCATTCTCCATTCTTCATTCCTCATTCTTAATTCTTAATTCTTAATTCTTAATTCTTAATTCTTAATTCTCCATTCTTCATTTTTTTCTGTCTTATTCCTGGATACAACGAACAGTCAAGCTGCCCGCACGACTGCGATTAGCTATAATCGGCGAACTCGAATTGAAAGAAAGAGCCTTTACGATAGTACCGTCAACCGTAGACGACCAATAGTTGCCCCATGTACTCTGAGCATTGGCCCACGTACCAGAAGCGCCGCGTTCGCCGCAGGTAGGCAGGTAAAGGTTTCCACCAACGCCGGTTATTGTCAAGCGGCTACTGCCGAAGCTACTGGCTTTAGCAACCAAAACCTCCAAATCTTCGGCTGTAGGAACCCTCCATCCATTGGGACACGGGCCTTGTGCATTGTCGCCCTGCCAGCGGTCGTCCTCTTCGTTTTCTCTCAGTTTTAACCAGTCACCGTCGGCACTAGTGATAACCTTGCTCTTGTTAGTATCGGAGGCAGCTTCATCGGCGAATAAAGGACCCACTACGGTGTCCCCCGAGCTATCGTAAGTACCAAACTTTGCGTAACTGCGTCCCCACTGGAAATAATATCCGCGACCGGCAACATTTGCACTGTAAGTGGTAGACGTCGATCCTACATTTACGGGAGCCCAATACCTTCTCTCAACAAGGTCAGGAGAATAGTTGCCCTCGACAAGGACTGGTTTGACTGTGCCTTCATAAACGGGGACGGAAGTGATGTTGAATATCTTCTTGTTACCGGTGCCCTTGGACTCATCCATTTCCTTGATCGTGAGCGTTCCATTGATCGGGTAAGTCGTCTTTGGCAGGGTGATTTTGTAGTCCTGACGGATTTTGCCGACAGAA
>JAISSD010000173.1 GCA_031273295.1 Prevotella sp. | reverse complement strand
CATGACGGAACTGCAGGGAAACCGTACCCGGATAAGCGCCGTCAACCTGCGACACGCCTGTGCAAGCCACGAGCAAATCTTCCTGGGTAGTGGCTGGACCGGTGGGAGAAGGCACCTTGTAGGTAATCGTCCGGTCTGCAGTTGCAGCATCCTTGAGACCTGTTTCCACGTTCTTGCTGCCCGAAGGGGAGTAAGCGAAGAACCCGACAGCGCCCTCGTTTGTGGTCGGAAAGTAAGCCTTGGGAGAGTAATCCCAACCCGTACCGCTCTCCCCGCGGTAGACAGTGGCGCCGCGCAACAGGTATTTGCCCGTTTCGGGAGTCCAGTCATCACCGTAATGGGCGCTGACGACAAAACTCTGAATGTAATCTGCGCCAGTAGTAGTGGCCTTCAATGAAGACATACCGCCCTGAGCGCGGAAATCAATAGCGCGAGAACCGGCAGGAATGTCAGAGGCATCATCCTGCGAACAACCGGACAGCAACAGCAGTCCGGTAAACAATCCCGGCAAGAACCGGGTAACGAAATTTAGTCTTTTTTTAATCATAACTCTCTTTCTTATAATTGGCAATCAAATAATTAACTGTTAATTGAACGGCAATATGATAGTCCGGAATAGTTTCTATTACTAAAACAAAGATATTCAATCCGGCTGACGGGTCTGTTACAGATTTCCGCCTTTTTATATCCAATTACCGGAATTCGAAACGGAAATAGAACATTTTGACGGTTATAATGCAGTGACGGCATGAAATCATTTAATCGCCAAAGATATTTTTAAACGCAAAGTACGCAAAGAACCGGCATCTAGGGGCAACCTGTGTGTTCACCCGAACCGGATTGTTCGTGTTTGTTATCAGGGCGCACATAAACCGCAAAGTACGCAGAGAAAAGTATGTATACGCATTATTTGTTTGTGAATCTCCTACGGGGAATGTAAAAGGAGCCGTTAGAAAAAGGGAAACTTCTTGAATCTGCAAGGAGTAACAAGCCCTCCGATACCAAAGAAAATACCCTTTTCCGACGTCAAAGACAAGCGATTTATTTTTTTTAACAAGCATTTTTAACAACTATTTTGCACTCTCTACTCCGGGTACTTTCGCGCGTTCTGTATACTTGGGCAATGGAGCATCAGTTCGACTGGTCAAATGCATCCTGTTGGATCCGAACGTCCATGGTTTGAATTATAAATTCGGAATATTTGGAATATTTTATTTAAAATTTTTTGCTGGAAGTTCTGTGAAAATTTGCTTGTGAAGATTTTTAGGCGTATATTTGGGCGGATTATAGAGCAAAATAAAACCGTTTCGTCAGTTTGCTTTTCAAAACAATGACAGGTTCTGTTTGGGATTTTGGTTGGCAGACGTGAATTTCAAATATGAAAATTTGAAATCGAAACAGGATTCGATGCGTATCCTTACAGTCCGTTTTATATCTCGAAATTACATTTCTGAAAGATTCAAACGGATTCTGAACTTATTAAAACTATACTTGTATTTGCTTAGAACTATAATACTTACAAACACTTAACTAACTTCGTAAATTAATGAAAACAAAACTTGTGATCTCGTTATTGAATATTTTTTTGATAATGAGCGTTTCGGGTAGACTTTATGCCCAGGTAACGATTGGTTCCAACATTCAGCCGGAAAAAGCGGCTTTGGTGGATATAAAGGAAAAAACGGACAAGACGGGAGGCCAGACGGTCGATAACGGCGGGTTGCTCTTGCCAAGAGTCAATCTGGAAAGAAAACACCAGCTATACCCCTTTATAAGGGAAAAAGGTTATGCTCCTTCAAATTATAATGATCCGGGCTATGATCCGGATATTGCCGATCCGGTATATGCCGCCGAAAAACCGGTGCATATCGGGCTGATTGTCTATAATCTGACAGACGATGACGACAAGGAACTATACCCGGGTCTGAATCAATGGGATGGAAAAAAGTGGAATTGTTTCCAGCAAAAAGCTACTACGGCCCAATTTGAATTCGAATGCAGCACTGTTCAAGTACTGGGCCAGTATGGTGATGGCGTTGCGCTAAACAGCTCGAACTACATAAAGGTTACTTTAAATGTGACACGTGTCGGCATGTACACCATTTCAGCCGCAGCCAATCCCGATAACGGTTATTTTTATGAGACGTCGGGAGTTTTTTACTCTCCCGGCATTTTTTCCCTGACCATACCGGGAACGGGACAGCCTGTCAATCACACGCAAGGTTCAAATCTTGCAGATCCGGGCGACGACACTCCGGATCAATTTACGTTGACGTCGTCCGGCGGCGGTTCGGATTGTAATTTCACGGTAAATGTACGATCCACGGCGGTGCGCCCGGAATTTTCCATTGACTGTTCGGCTACTGTGGTGGAAGGTATGTATTTCGAAGACACGCCTTTAAGTTCCACGCCCAATCCGATTAACGGACAATCTCACAGGATGAAAGTAACACTTGAAAATATTCCGCCTTCAGCTTATGGCTCGATAGCTGTTTTAGAGACTAATACAGTCGATGGTATCTCGTTCAAAGGCGAATCCGTTTTGACGTCCTCAACACAGGAGATATATTTGACCGGCACAGGTATTCCGCGCGGTTTGAACGAAAAAAGATTCACCATCACATCCAACAGCGAAAGTTCATTCGAGTCGTGTGAGGCTGTTGTTTACATGCTTGTTCCCCGCAAACGTTTGATGACGCTCGGAAACACTTCATCTTACGGTTACAATGCCGGTATGGTCGACACACGCAATCCGCCCAACAATTTGAATGCAATGCTTACCGACAAAAACAATTTTGGATACAACCAATGGTCTATCGTGAGATTTCAGGGTTTCAACAATATATCGGCCTCTTCAACTTCAAATTTCATTTCGTCTTCAAATCCGGACGCTTGGGTAGATGATCAAAGGGATATAGTGGCATTGGAAACCGCTACCTGGCAAAACATGTCTGCGGCGACCCTGGAGTCTTTTTTGAAAGGAACCAACGGGCATACTAAAGTTGATATTTTTATGATTGGTTACAATACTGACTATTATCGTAATTCAAATGCCGGTGATGCGGCGAGATGCCAAAAACTGGTTGATTTTGTAAAATCGGGAGGTATCCTGATGATTTGCTCGGAATCAACGAATTCAAACGGAAACTTTATGAATTTGCTGTTCAACAATCCTTCTCCTGCGATTGGTTCTGCCAGTGGCGCAGGTCTGGGATCAAACTATACGCTGGGTTTCAATAACGGCAATATGCCTCCCGAAATGAGACCGTATTACTGTAGAGACGACGATCCGATCCTTAGAGGGCCGTTCGAAGACATTCTGGGCAGAAATTGGGGAGAAGACGCGTCGATTACCATGTATGTGACCAATTTGCCGCTTGATAAAGTTGTCATCTATTCCGGTGCAAGAGAAATAGGAAATACTTCACGTCCGGCAGACGGGGTAACGATTTTTCGCCACAAAGAGTATCCGTTCGTGTTCGTTGGCGATGGAGGTTTCAACTCCTCCGAATCCAGAAGCTATTGGGATACGCTTAGTGACGTGTGTCCTTTCGTGTTGACAAGCAAAATGATAAACGGCAGAACATATACCAATTATCCAACATTCCGTTTTAGATTCGGAGGTTTGAATAACAGGGTTTATAACACCATATTCACGGCAAATGCATTTGCATGGTGTATCTATCAAGCTGAAGAATACAGAAGAACACATAAATAATATAAAGAGTTTGGAAACCGTTTAAATTTTAGTCGATGAAGCGTTTTGGCTGCAAAACGGCCATAGCCGTCAGGTTAGGGAAGTCTCGTTCCTGATAATTGGCGGCTGTATCGACCGGTTGCGCCCGGCAAGCGTCAAGCACGGGACGACGCCTTATTAACCGTGGATGAAGCGAGGCGGAATCTACGGTTAATAAAATGCCGTTTCACACGGGACTTTCGCACACCCTGCATACTTGCGACAATTTGAATTCGCCGCGATTATATCCGAAAGCGCGAACAAATCTTCCTTAAACACTTGTTTAATTAAAATTTCTTTTTTATTTTTGCAGTTAAACAATCGTTTAGAACACATGTTTAATAATGAAGATTCTTCGGAAGTAAGGACGCGGATTCTGAAAGAAGCACAGGCGCTTTTCATCAAAAACGGCTATAAAGGAACCAGTGTCAGGGATATAGCGAAAGCGTCGGGCACTAATGTGGCTATGGTAAATTATTACTTCCAGTCGAAGTATAATCTGTTTGAAATCATATTCGAAGATGCTCTCGATGTATTCGCAAAAAGGATATTCGAGACAATAACATCCGACCTTCCGTTTTTTGAGCTGATCGAAACATGGATTCATGCTTATTATGAACTTCTTTTCGAGTACCCGCAAATCGCCGCGTTTATACTGAACGAAGTAAGCCTGAATCCTGAAGGCCTGACTCAGCGGATAAAAAAACGAAATCCGTACAGTTCTTTCAGCAAAATCGAAAAACGCATGGAAGAGGAAATAAAGAACGGTACGATCAGGGAGACCCCGGCCGCCGATTTCCTGCTCAATATATTATCCATGTGCATGTTTCCTTTTATGTTCGGCAATCTGGCCATGACATTGATGGAAATACCCGGGAATACATATAACGAGCTGATAGCCAATCACGAAAAATACGTGATAGAATTTACTATAAACGCATTAAAGCCATGCGATAAAAAACAAGACTCAAATTAAACCGCATTATAACATGGACAGAAGGCTACAATATAAAATGGGAGTTGACGCGGGATCGACAACCGTGAAGATTGTCGTTTTGGATAATAACCTGCAAATTATATACAAATCCTATTGCCGTCACCAGGCCAATATACAGCAGACCCTTGTGACGGAACTGCAAAAAGTGGCCGGGTTGTATCCCGACGCCGGGTTTAATATAAATATTTCAGGTTCGGCGGGTATGGGGATCGGCGAACGTGCCGGTATTCCTTTTGTGCAGGAAGTTGTGGCTGCCATAGAGGTGGTCGGGAATGTTTATCCAGCCGCCCACACGCTTGTTGACCTGGGAGGGGAGGATGCGAAAATGGTGTTTTTCGGTGAAGGCCGTCATCCTGATATCCGCATGAACGGAAGCTGTGCAGGCGGTACGGGAGCATTCATAGACCAGATGGCAGGGCTGATGAATATACCGGTAAATGAACTGGGTGAAAAAGCTTTGTTCCACGACAAGATATATCCTATCGCATCCCGTTGCGGCGTGTTCGCCAAAACGGATGTGCAAAACCTGATAAGCCGCAATATACCGGTACCGGATATAGCGGCGTCCATACTGCATGCCGTAGCTCTGCAATCGGTTACCACGCTTGCCCGGGGTTGCGATATCGTGCCTGAAGTAATTTGCATCGGCGGGCCTTTGACGTTTATACCCGCACTCCGAAATTCGTTTCGCGATGTGTTGAAAATACAGGATTCCGATATTATCGTACCCGAAAACGGAGAGTATTTTCCGGCTTGGGGCGCGGCCTTGTATGAAGAAGAAAATGCGGCAAGTTTCGACCTGAATGAGTTGATCGGAAAATTGAACGGGCCTGCATCCTCCAATCGCAGTGAAGCTTTGCCCGCTTTGTTCAAAGATGAACGGGAATATGCGGCGTGGGACGCCAACCGCAATGTAAAGGCTTTACCGTTCAAGGCTTTGGGCGAAGAAAAGTATGTGGAATGTTTCTTGGGGATCGACTCCGGTTCCACGACGTCGAAAGTTGTGATAATGGATGCCGGCGCAAACATTATCTATAAATTCTACGGAAACAATGAAGGCAATCCTCTCAAAAAAGTAATGGAGGGTTTAAGCCTGTTTTATAAAGAAGCGGAAGAAAAAGGAGTTAGGGTAAAATTCCTTTCTTCTGCGGCGACGGGTTATGGCGAAGATTTGATGAAGTCTGCGTTAGGGCTTGATTACGGTATTGTCGAAACCATCGCCCACCTTTCGGGAGCGCAATATGTGGACCCGGATGTGTCGTTTGTTCTTGACATTGGCGGCCAGGATATAAAATCCATATTTATCAGCGACGGTCTGATTTCCAATATCGAGCTGAATGAAGCCTGTTCGGCCGGTTGCGGTTCGTTTTTACAGAACTTTGCGGCAACCATGAATATGGAACTGTCAGACTTTACCCGTGCCGCATGCCTTGCCAGATACCCAAGCGACCTGGGTTCGCGTTGCACCGTGTTTATGAACTCGAAGGTGAAGCAATCGCTTCGCGAGAATGCGGGGAATGACGATATTGCGGCGGGCCTGGCATATTCGGTAGTGAAAAACTGCCTGTTTAAAGTACTGAAAATATCCAACCTGAACCGGTTAGGCAGCCATATAGTGGTGCAGGGCGGTACTTTCCGCAACGACGCCGTTTACCGGGCATTGGAAATATTGTCGGGTAAAACCGTAAGTTCCACCGACCACCCCGAATTGATGGGCGCATTGGGCGCCGCGCTTTATTCCCGGCGTTTGTGGCGAAAAAACAGGACTGAAACTGCCTTTGCCGGACAGGAGGCGTTGTTTGACGTGAGTACGATAGAATCGAAAGAACTGACCTGTAAAGGTTGCACAAACCTTTGTCCGGCGCTCCGTTTCAAATTTAACAACGGAAATATCAGCTATGCAGGCAATAAGTGCGAAAAAGTATTCTACAACAAAAGCAACGGCCGCAAAGAGGGGTACAATGCTTTTGACAGGAAGAACGAGATACTTTTTGACCGCCCCGTAAATGCCGGAAACGCGGAAAAGGGCAAGACTGTCGGAATCCCCCGCGTACTGAATATGTTCGACAACTACCCGTTCTGGCATACGTTGTTGTCGGAATGCGGCTTTAATGTGCGCTTGTCTCCCGAATCCGCTTTCCCGCTTTACCGGAAAGGGGTGGGAGGGGTGATGTCCGATAATATATGCTTCCCTGCCAAATTGGTTCATGGACATATTCTTGCACTGATAGAGCAAAAAGTGGACAGAATATTTTATCCGATAGTACCCAAGGAAGAAAAGGAATTCGGACAGGCGTCCAACTCTTTCAATTGTCCTGTTGTCAGCGGATATCCCGATGTGATACAAAGCTCTATAGATCCGTCGGGCAGGCACGGCATACCGTTTGACAAACCGGTGATCACTTTTAGCGGCGATAAGGCTTTGGCTAAAGGTTGTTTCGGTTACCTGTCGAGTCTCGGAGTGTCCGGATCTGTTTTTGAAAAGGCCTTCCGTAAAGCGCTGGATGTAAAAAACGGTTTGAAACAGGAACTGTGCGGTTATCAGAAAAGATTGTTGGACAAGGCGATAGAAAGCGGCGAGCCGGTCTTTGTTGTTGCAGGCCGCCCATATCATACCGATCCGCTGATACATCAGAAAATAGGGCAAATACTTTCCGATCTGGGAGTCATTGTATTGACTGATGATGTTTTCCGCAAAGCGGAAAGTCAGGGTTTCGGCAAACTGAATATCATTTCCCAGTGGTCATATCCCAACCGTGTGGTACAAGCTGCAATGGAGGTGGCCAAACTTCCTCAAAATGTACAGCTTATACAGCTTAACTCGTTTGGCTGCGGTCCGGATTCCTTTTTTATGGACGAAACGCGGGATATCCTGAAAGCCGCAGGTAAAAATATAACGGTACTCCGGATTGACGAAATAGCAAGTCCGGGTTCTATCCGTTTACGTCTTCGCTCATTGGTGGAATCGCTGAAAGCCGCAAAGCCTTCCGGCGCGATTACAGCCCGGTATCGCGGTTATTCCGTTCTATATAAAAAGGCAAAAGACAGCCGCAAAACAATTCTTATTCCATGGCTTTGCGACTTTATATCGCCGTTTGCTCCGGTATTGGGCGAATTGCTGGGGCTGAAAGTGGAGAATCTGCCCAAATCGAATAAATTATCTGCCGACTTGGGGCTGATGTATGGAAACAATGAAGTTTGCTATCCGTCTACTCTTGTGCTTGGCGATATTGTCAGCACGCTGCAATCGGGAAAATACGATGTAAAGGATATTGTACTGGCTATTACCCAGACAGGGGGGCAATGCCGTGCAACAAACTATATAGCGCAAATCAAGAACGGATTGCAAAATGCCGGATTCAATGATATTCCCGTCATCGCCCTGACTTCGGGAGATACCTATCAGAATGGAGAAAGCGAGTTTAGCCTTGAATGGAAAAAGATTGCAAAACCGGCTGTTCCGCTGGTGTTATATGGAGACGGCCTGCAGCAGATGCATGCTGCGATATCGGTTCGTGAAAAGAAAGAAGGCGCTTCGCGGGAAGTATTCGATTTCTATATCGAAAGGGGCATAGACGCTGTGCGGGCAAGAGATGTAAAGGCGCTTTTCCGTTTATTGGAGGAAGCGGTTGAGGATTTTAACAATGTTCCGGTTTACGACAGGGAATATTCGAAAGTGGGCCTTATCGGGGAAATCTTTGTGAAATATAACAACTATGCGCAAGCTAATATTTCCGAATGGCTCCGTTCCAGGAACGTGGAGGTTTCCACGCCTCCGCTTCTCGACTTCCTGATGCAGTTTTTTGTAAACAGTAAAGTAAACGTGGAGAATGGCCTGGCGGAAGAAACGATTTTCTCGAAAACATTGAAACCCTTGATTTGGTGGTATATAAACGCCAGGGTAAAGAAGGCTGAAAAGATTCTTTGTAAATTTAAATTCTATGAAGCCTCCGAATCCATATACGCCAAAGCGGAAGCGGCGTCCGAAGTTCTCGACTTGTCCAACCAGTTTGGAGAAGGTTGGCTGATACCGGGAGAGATAGCCCACTATGCCCGCAAGGGTATAAACAAGGTAGTCTGTTTGCAGCCTTTTGGTTGTATTGCCAATCACATTGTGGCCAAGGGTGTGGAAAAACGTATCAAGGAGATATATCCGGATATGAATATCCTGTATCTGGATATAGATGGCGGTATCGCGGAAGTGAATTTACAAAACCGTTTGCATTTTATGATATAACAGGCAAGATCATCTGTTTTCTTTATTACCATAAATAGTTTCCGTTAAAGTCAACACCGTATTCTTTTTAAAGATCGGAGATATTCATCTTGGGATGAAATCATTTCATGGCGCTCTTTTTGATTTGCGATGCATTTCTCCACATTTTTTTAGTATGCAGGATTCCCGAAAGTCCCGCAGGGGACGATACTTTATTAACCGTGGATGAAGCGAAGCGGAATCTACGAAAACGAAATCGCCTCACGCTCCCAAGTCCCGCAGGGGCATAGCCGTCAGGCTAAGAGCGTAACATCGTGAAATACAGTGATAAAGTGGAATTCTCGTTTCAGTCCGATTGCCGCATGTGTCAACGTAGGGGCTACCTGTGTGTGCGCCCTGTTTGCGGTCGCCTATGTATACATCCGTGCATTATAACCGTCAAAATAAAAAACCCGTAACTACTCAGGCACTTTATGTAAGCATAAATTACAGATAATCAATTATATATCATATTTAGAAAAACCAGTCATATTTGAGCGTTAATTTTATAATTAACTGATAATATGCAGTTTATAATTCCAGTCTACATTAAACATCAAAATATGAATCATTATAAACATTTGTAAATCAATTAGTTTTGGCGCATGAGTAGTTACAAATCTTTGATAACCAGTATCAAAAACAGTGGCGAATATGCGCTGATAAAAAGCAGTACGGCGGTCAATATCTTGGGTTTCATAAATCAGTATCAAATATTATTTGCATACGGTAAACCTTTTATATAATCTTCCATATACAACCAATCGGGATTATTATCTTTTGTTACAGGCAATTTTATTTCTGTTTCCTGCATCATTTCTTTATCCCATTTTCGTCCATACCCGAAACGATATTTTTCTATTGGCAGTAATGCACATAAAAACATTGCAATATAAGGATTTAACTCGAACTTTGGATATAATACATTTACATCATCGGTTGCCCAGAATGGTTTTGGTTGGTAAAATGCCTCACCTATTGAACCATTGTAACTTAATGTAATTGTATTTGCAGAATGAATGTGCTCGCAGTTGCCTATTTGCGCTGTTAAACCATTGTTGAATTTTGAAGCGCCAACGAAATTAATATCTCCTTCTATCATATCGGCTTTTGTAAGCCGTTTCCCTTTTTTAATGTCAAAAATTTTATCATATCTAAACCATTTCCAATTATTCGTATTCAATTCTATTTTTTTATCTAAAATTGGTTTTTTGTCAAATACATAATTATCTATAGAAATTTTATTTACATAATCTGGAAATTCGTTTGCATCAGGTAATAACAGATCTTTCAATGATTTATTTGCTTGTCTTCCATAATTATAACGATATTTATTTTGTTCAATAACAAGAGCATAAAAAATCATTTGTTCTTTCGTTAGTAGTCGCTTAGGGTACAAACATGCAATATGAAATGCTGTATAAAATGGCTCATCCTGATAAAATGAAGACAAAACCGAACCGCTTAAAGCTACAGAAATTGCGCCTGCGGGCATTGGTTCCAAATCGTCCAACCGTTCTATTCGCGCTGTAATTCCGTTGTTTTTTTCAGTTCTTGCTACAAAACAAACCCCGTCTTCTACTTGCTGACAATTCATTAGTTCAAGACTTTGAGAATTTTTTATATCAAATATTTCATCCAGGCGTTTCATTGTTCCACATTGTTAAGTAATTTGAACGCCACATATTCTTTTATTTTCTTTTCAAAATCTGTCTGGTTAAGCGTAGAATAATCAGTTTCCATATAGGCTTCGGCACACCATTCGTCTTTGTGAGTTACGCAATGTTTTACGGATAAACCCGCTTTTATATCTCTTTCTCTGTAAAGTTTCAGCCATTCGTTTTTTATACTTCCCCATTTTTCATACGCATCTACACGCCCTAATTTTTTATGTTTCACAAAACCGTCTTCACGATAATAGCCGAAAAATGTCTGTTTATCGGCAGGGTGCGGTACATTTGCCGTCCAAACCATTACACAGGGAGGTGCGGAAGCAGCGGGATTAAAAATTTCAGTTGGCATACTGAAAACCGCCTCAAGCGTATGATTTTGCATAAGCCGTTCGCGTTCTTCCTTGCAGGTTGTTCCCAATGCGCAGTTGATTGGCACAACCGCTACCGCCACGCCACGAGTTGTAAGTACCGACAAAAGTTTTTCTACAAATGCCAATTCGTTATGGTCTTCCTGTGAATAAGGCGGATTAATCAGTCCAATCTCAATATTCTGGCTTCGCAATTCATTCAATATTTTTTCATCAAAACAACTGCCGTAATGTATATTGCTTTTCCCGTCTCGGCGAACTATCATATTGGCAATACAAAGTGCAAAAATATTGGGGTCTGCCTCTACGCCGTAAAGTCCGTGCCGGCGAATTTGTTTTACTTCTTCGGGATTGGCATTTTTCATCATTTTGCTCATTGCCGTAACCAAAAATCCGCCCGAACCCGCACAAATATCAACTACTTTGCTGCTTTTGTTCAATCCGCTGACGTCGCACATAAAATCTGTCAAGTGTTGCGGTGTAAGTATAATCCCCAATGCTTTACCATCATCGCCGTTCGAGAACTTGATAAACTCTTGATAAAACTCACCCAAAGCGTCAATCGAAGAATCGGAATGATTCATCATTGGTTTAATTTTCATATCCAATTCCTGAATATACCAACGCAATGAATTATCATCTGTCATTGGTGTGATTTGGAAATGGTGCAAACTCGCCACATCGTTGAATGTACTCAGTATGCTGTCAATTCGTCCCTGTTCTACATTTGTGTTTTTCAGAATTTTGTTAATAGCAATTCGCAAACGGTCAATAAGCGATTCAAGAGTGGTTGCCGTTTGATATTCAGCATCAAAAATTTCATCTTGCAGGGCAATTAAAATTCCTGCTATAAAAATAGGTTTATTGTTTGCCGTAACTTTTGCAGTTCGCAATTTATTACTCATATCAATGGCAGTCCGGCGAATATCTTCTATCGAATAAGCAATGGCAATTTTTTCGCCTCTGATAAATTTCAAATAATTCATCGGCTCAAGAACTATATTGATTTTTGCAAGTTCCGTATAATTTTCGAATCCTTTTTGCCAATAAAAAGTAGAAACCTTGCAATCTTCTTTTTTTGTTCCGCTTACGGCAATAGCAACAACATTGTATTCTGATTTCAGAAATTTTGCATAATACAGCGCACCATCAACGGCATATTTTTTTGGTTGATTAAACTTTTCGGAAGTATGTTGCTTGGCGCTTCTTTTACATTCCACAACCAAAACGGTATTTGCATCGTTTTTGAAGGTAACGATAAATTCGGGCTTTGCTTTTCCGTTACCGCCTTTGGCAAAATCGGACAAGTCACACACATCGGGCTTGCCGCCTGCCTGTTTCAGCAAGTCATCAATTTTACCAATGTCAGGCACATCGCCCTGCGGGAAAACAAACCCAAAATTGTTTTCACCTGTTTGTGTCCGCATTTCGCGCAGTATAAAGTCCTCGCTGTATTTTTCGTTTGCCATAATTCTATTTTTTTCACAGGCATTTGTTCTAATTTCCACATCTGCTTTTCAAAAAACTCTCGCCGCCTTTTTACTTTGCCATATCGGTATTTGAGCATTTCAAGCATTTCTTTCAAATCCATACCTGGATAGGAAATGACTTTTTCAAGTTGAATTTAAAATTACAAAATTACAAAAAATATTTGGATTATTGACGAAAAAATATTACGCGCGAGTTTTTGCCTTGATGGGTATTATTTGCGCGGGCTGTATGTGGGTTATTTTCGCGTCTTCGGCAGACGAAAAGGCAAAACAGGAACTGACGGCGGGCTTTAACGCCGATATTCCGATGCCGAAAAACGAAACGATTCGGCGACTATATTTTAACCGATGTTTCTCTCTGACAATAAAACAAGTATCAATCTCATGGATGTTATGCAATTGTTCTGTGACCATGCATGCTCTGTCAAAAACATAATAGGCTCCTGATTCACAGGGTATTTGATTCATCACCATCGCATCATGCAAATTTGTAAAACATCTCCAAAATTCCTGAAGATCAGATGTTTAAACGGAGGAAGATGCCATGAATTTTATTTTAAATATTTCATTTTCAGATATGTAACAGATGATTTCGGGGTTTCCACAATCCCGGTTCTTGCGTCGCGAGCCGGAAAGAAACCGGAGTCCTGTTTTGGCGGAAATACGGTATGAAATGGCGGAAATCGGTAACAGATATTTCGAAAAAAATCAGTCTTTT